>SLMM01000147.1 GCA_007133565.1 Bacteroidales bacterium | reverse complement strand
GGTGGCGATGAAGAGGCTTTGGCAATGGGCGTTTTTGAGACTTTTACAAAGGAGAACCTGAGGTATTCCCAAACGGTGCCGCTCGACATGTACACCGAGAAGAACTCAGGTACCAACCTCCCGGCACAGACCGATATCTATGCAGTTGACGGCAGCGAGTACAACTTTCTGTTCCTGGCAAAGGGAGGAGGGTCAGCCAACAAGACCAACCTTTACCAGGAGACAAAGGCCCTGCTGAACCCTCAAAAGCTTGAAAGTTTCCTGATTGATAAACTTCGCTCACTTGGCACTGCCGCCTGCCCGCCCTACCACGTTGCATTCGTGATAGGAGGGACTTCGGCCGAGGCATGCCTGAAGACGGTCAAGCTGGCTTCTGCAAAATACCTGGATGCTCTTCCCCGAAAGGGGAATCAGGAAGGTCAGGCATTCAGGGATGTGGAGCTTGAGGAGAAGATACTGAAGGCCTCTTATGATCTTGGTATAGGCGCACAGTTCGGGGGCAAATATTTTGCGTTGGATATCAGGATAATAAGGCTTCCAAGGCATGGCGCTTCCTGCCCTGTCGGCATGGGAGTTTCCTGTGCGGCAGACCGTAACATAAAGGCAAAGATCAACAGGGAGGGAATTTGGGTGGAGCAGCTTGAGAAAGACCCGGGAAGGCATATCCCCGAGAAATACAGGATGAGCGAAGGGGGAGGGGCTGTAGAGGTAAACCTTGACAGGCCCATGAAGGAGATACTTGCGCAGCTTTCGGCTCACCCGGTAGGCACCCGCCTGTCGCTTAGCGGCACCATAATAGTGGGCCGGGATATTGCGCATGCCAGGCTTAAAGAGAGACTCGAAGGTGGTGAGGGACTGCCGCAGTATATTAAGGACCACCCGATATATTATGCCGGCCCTGCCAAGACCCCCGAAGGGATGGCTTCGGGTTCATTCGGCCCTACAACTGCCGGGCGGATGGATTCATATGTCGACCTTTTCCAGGGCCATGGGGGCAGCATGATAATGATCGCCAAGGGCAACCGCAGCAGGGAGGTGACCGATGCATGCAAAAAACACGGCGGGTTCTACCTTGGCAGCATTGGCGGCCCGGCGGCTGTCCTGGCCCAGGAGAACATCAAAAAGGTTGAGCTGCTCGAATACCCGGAACTGGGTATGGAAGCGATATACCGGATCGTGGTTGAAGAGTTCCCGGCGTTCATACTTGTTGACGACAAGGGCAACGATTTTTACGCGCAGTGTTGCTGACGGGGTTTTCTTTGCAAATCTGCCACGAAATATGTACCGGCCATCAAACCATTGATGCTGAATTTTGTTCGGGGCCAGCCGCCAGAACTGAATAAATGAACTGCAGTTTCTGCACCGGTGACACCCGGGCCCGAATTTCTAAAATGATATTACCATGGTGCTGCCTCCGCTGCTGCCGAAGCGGGGGTTCACCACATTGGTGTAAATTGAACCGAAGGTATATGTCAGGCCGAACGAGGTGAAATACCTGTATTGAGTTTCCAGCTCTTTGCGGCGAAGCAGGATCTCCTCGGTCGTCGCGCCTCCTTTTACCAGGGAAAGCTGGTCATGGATAAGCGAAATGCCTCCGCCCATGTTTACCGAAAGTCCCCTGAAAAGCCTGACACTTACAAAACCGTTAAGTCCCAGGTTCCTTTTTGAAAAATCATGAAGGTAGTTCCTGTAATTGCATGAAACATTTACCGAGCCCCATTTCTGTACAATCTCATAGGCCAGAAGCAGTGAGTGCAAACCAAGGGTCTCCTCTGTTTTTTCGTAGATTGTTGTGTCGATATAATTATTGTACTCAAGCCCGATCCGGTAAAGAATACGGAGTTGCCGCCTGGTTGACTCTGCGTAGGGAAATATGTTGTATTCAATACCGGGCAGGAGTGTATATCTCAGGTTGATATTGTTAAAGCTTGAAGAGCCTATACTGGTCGAGCCGCCGGCCGACCAGTGGTCGCCCAGTCCGTGGACATAAAGCACGCTGGCGTTCCTGGAACTGTTGATGCTTTTGAAATTGTCATCGTTTATAAGGAAGTTGTCCTCGCTGCGGTTGTATGAGAGCGAGGTCTCGAGCTTGGATGTTTCTGTTACCCGGTTTGCCGAGAACCTTCCGAAGAGATAGTTCTGGTTGTATGTTTTCTGCCCGCTCAGGTATCCGTTTATGCTTGATCGGAAAACCCAGTTGTTCCATTTGTCAGTTTGTATTGTTTGAGATACGGGAAGGTTAAACCTTATTTCCATATACCTTGATAGCGGCGTTTTTGCCACATAGCGCATAAGTCCGAGTTGCAGCGTCTGAATCTCTTTTGCCCTTACTGCATCATGGGTGTCGTCAGGATAGGCTGTGAAACTGAGGGTGTCGGCCATGCCGGCAAACTTTCGCTGCCCGTTGAAAAAAAAGGTAAACATGGTTCCGCCGGCCCCGGTTGGCTGTCTGGTCCTTATCACGTACACATCGGCATCCCTGATCTCGCGAACGTAATTAACATAGGTAATTTCCTGCCTTACATGATCGCTCACCTGCATGTAGAGGTTGAGTGCATCCTGCCTGATGGTATCGGCTTCGGCAGGCAGATCCTGTGCTTTCATTATGGTTGTGCAGAAAAATAGTGCAGCAGCAACCGGGATTAATAATTTGATCATTTCTTTCTGTTAAGGTTATTATTGATTCAAAGATATAAATTAATTTTAAACAACTAAAGCATTAGGTGTAAAAAATCTAGTTGCCTCCCCTGATAATCGCGAATAAACTTTTACCGGCCATCAAACCATTGATGCTGAATTTTGTTATGTGTATGAAGAACAAAATTCAAAAGCGATGTTCAGAACCGAATATGACACCATGGGGCCGGTTGAGGTTCCGGCCGACAAGTACTGGGGCGCACAGACACAGCGTTCACTGGATAATTTCAAAATAGGCGGACAGAAGATGCCTGTCGAGGTAATCAGGGCCTTTGCCATTTTGAAAAAAGCCGCTGCCCTTACCAATAATGAGCTTGGCGTATTGTCTGACGACAAGGCCTCCCTGATTGCCAGGGTATGTGACGAAATTACCGCAGGCGACCTCGACGACCATTTTCCTCTTGTTGTCTGGCAGACCGGGTCGGGCACACAGACAAACATGAATGTAAACGAGGTTATAGCCAACAGGGCTCATGTCCTTGCCGGGGGCACCCCCGGCGAAGGCAAATCACCACTCCATCCCAACGACGATGTTAACAAATCACAGTCCTCCAACGACACTTTCCCTACTGCAATGCATATTGCAGCATACAGCATGATAATGGAGGTGACCGTTCCGGGACTTGAGAAACTGAGAGAGACCCTGGCTGCCAAAGCACGCGGGTTCGGGGATATTGTAAAGACCGGCCGCACACACTGGATGGATGCTACGCCGGTTACCCTGGGACAGGAATTTTCCGGATATGTATCACAGATCGACCACCAGATGAAGGCGCTGCGAAGCACTTTGCCCCATCTTGCTGAACTGGCCCTCGGGGGCACTGCTGTTGGCACGGGGATAAATGCACCGAAAGGGTATGCCGACCTTGTGGCCGGGAAGATCGCCGACATGACAGGCTATCCATTTATCAGCGCCCTGAACAAGTTTGAGGCACTCTCCGCAAACGATGCCGTGGTAAAGGTGTCAGGGGCGCTGAAAGGGCTTGCTGTCAGCCTTATGAAGATTGCAAATGATCTGAGGGCCCTTGCTTCGGGTCCGCGTTCCGGCATAGGTGAGATCATGCTTCCTGCCAACGAGCCAGGTTCGTCAATAATGCCGGGCAAGGTTAACCCTACACAGATAGAGGCCCTTACCATGGTTTGCGCGCAGGTAATAGGCAACGACCTGGCAATAACTACCGGGGGAATGCAGGGGCATTTCCAGCTCAATGTCTTCAAACCCATGATGATCCATAACCTCCTGGACTCAGCACGCCTGATGGGAGATGCCGCAGTATCGTTCAATGACAACTGTGCCGCCGGAATTGAGCCCGACCATAAGAATATTGCACGTAACCTTGAAAACTCGCTTATGCTTGTAACAGCTCTCAATCCGCATATCGGCTATGAGAATGCAGCAAAAATTGCAAAGAAGGCCTACAGTGAAAACAAAACATTGCGGGAGGCTGCCCTGGAACTTGAGCTGGTTACTGAGGAGCAGTTCAATAAGTGGGTTGATCCTGAAAAGATGGTCTGATCCCTTTCGGGGAATTTACATATACCCGATATGCCGGGTCATACGGACAGTGTTCATGTTTTCTTGTGTGCCGAAGGCTTATGGGGCTGCAGCTCTACAAAAACTCTTTTATGAATTTTTCAATGGTGCCGGCCGACTTTGCCGGCTCTTCGATAAGACCGATATGCCCGGAATTCTCAAGAGCAACAAAACGGCTGTAGCGGGGGAGGTTAATCTTTTTTGCCACATCCTCAAAAGGAATGTAGTTATCATTTACTCCGGCAATAAGGAGTACCGGTTTTGTGGTCTTTTCAAGGAGAGTTGCCCTTGAGGGCCTTTTCATCATGCCGTTAAGGCAGGCGATTATTCCATCATCGGGGGTTGCTGTGGCAATGCGGGTGGCTCTTTCGACTTCCGGTTCAAGTCTCTCCAGGTTTGCCGGGGCAAAAGCCCGAGGGATGTTAATTTTAGAAATCAGCTCCTTTTTACCCTGGTTTACCAGCACGATCTCACGGCACCTGTTGTTCATGACCTGCGTCGTATCTGGAAAAGGATGCGAATGGAAAAGGCACAATCCTTCTGTCTTCTCCGGGTAAAGCTCGAGAAAAGCCAGTGCAGCATATCCCCCCATTGAATGGCCGACGATAAAGCATTTCTCAATCCCGCAATGATCTGTTACCGCCAACACGCTTTCTGCTAAAAGCTCCATACTGTGCACATCGCCTGTAACACCCGATTTGCCGTGGCCGGGAAGGTCGGGGCATATAACCCTCCAGCCCTGCTGCAGATGATCCCTGAACCTGTTCCAGATTTCGTGCGATTCAAGGTATCCGTGCAGCAACACAAGTGCACGGCCCTCTCCGGTATCTGAATACGTTATTTCAGTATTTTGAAATGGAATGGTTTTGATCATTTCTATTCACCTTTTATCTGTTGAACTTTGATGAAGAACTATGCAAATTTATTAAAGAAGGCACAAAAACATGGAATAAATATAAATTAACTGTAAGTGATGTTTTATATTGAATATATCTGATTAAGGGAATATATTTGTTAATAATGCCGGGATTTCCTTTTCCGGATCGTTCTTTAACTGCAACTATTATCCCAAAGCTTATGAGTAGTTTTTTGAATGCATCGGTTGGCAGAAAATTCCTGGTCAGTATCTCGGGGCTTTTCCTGATTATGTTCCTGGCCGTACACTTAACCGTAAACCTGTTCCTGATTGCGGGGCAGGAAGCATATAACCTGGCGGCGCACTTTATGGCGACCAACCCTGCCATAAAAGTTATGGAGCCGCTTCTGGCAGCGGGATTTCTGCTGCACATTGCATACTCTGCGTTCATTACTTTCACCAATCAGGGAACAAGGCCGCAAAAGTACGCCATGGTTGACCAGCGTGAAACAAGCAGCTGGCCTTCCCGTAACATGTTCGTGCTGGGTTTCCTGATCCTGTTATTCCTGGTGCTGCACCTTTCCAATTTCTGGTATAACATGAAGTTCGGCGAGATGACATATATTGTATACGGGGGTGAGGAGGTTCAGGATGCCTACTCACTGGTTACCGGTAAGTTCGTGATATGGTGGTATGCCTTGATATACGTGGCAGGAGCCGTTTTTCTGGGGCTTCATCTGGTGCATGGGTTTGCCTCGGCCTTTCAGACTCTGGGGCTTAGCAACCATTTATGGTACCGGCGGCTGACAGTTGCAGGCTATATATATGCTGTGATAGTAGCCGGCGGGTTCGCCTTAATACCGTTGTGGTTCCTTGTTGGCAACCTGGCCGGATGATCGCTGCAAACCAAATGCAGAACTGTTATTAACCAATTACTCCATTAAGATATGAGCAAATTAGTGTCGAAGATACCCGAAGGCCCGCTGGCGGATAAATGGAACAATCACAAGAACAGTGTAAAACTGGTCAATCCTGCCAATAAGGCCAGACTTGAAATAATAGTGGTTGGTACGGGACTGGCAGGTTCCTCTGCCGCTGCCACCCTTGCCGAACTGGGGTATAATGTAAAGGCTTTCTGTTTCCAGGACTCTCCAAGGAGGGCACACTCCGTCGCGGCACAGGGGGGGATAAACGCGGCGAAAAACTACAAGAATGACGGCGACAGCGTTTTCCGGCTCTTCAATGATATTATCAAGGGAGGCGATTACAGGTCGAGGGAGGCAAATGTATACCGGGCCGCTGAAGTAAGCAACCAGACCATTGACCAGATGGTTGCGGCAGGTGTGCCTTTTGCAAGGGAATACAGCGGATATCTTGACAACAGGTCATTTGGGGGCGTTCAGGTTTCCAGGACCTTCTATGCAAGGGGTCAGACCGGGCAGCAATGCCTCCTTGGTGCCTACAGCAGCCTTATAAGGCAGATTGCAAAAGGCAAGGTTACCATGTACAGCAGGAGAGATATGATTGACCTGGTATTAGTTGAAGGCAGGGCAAGAGGGATAATCACCCGCAACCTGGTTACAGGTGAGATAGAAAGGCATTCAGCCCACGCCGTGGTTCTTGCATCGGGAGGTTACGGCACCATTTATTATCTGTCAACCCTGGCAGTAGGATCCAATGCCACAGCCGCCTGGGCTGCACATAAAAAAGGTGCGCTCTTTTCAAACCCGAGCTTTGTACAAATACACCCCACAAGCATACCACAGCTTAATGATTACCAGGCAAAGCTTACCCTGATGTCTGAATCGCTCAGGAATGACGGCCGCATATGGGTGCCGAAAGAGAAGGGAGATAAAAGGCATCCCAGTGAGATCAGCGAAGATGAAAGGGATTATTACCTTGAAAGGCGTTATCCGGCCTTCGGCAACCTGGTGCCCAGGGATGTTGCTTCGAGGGCAGCCAAGGAAAGGTGTGATGCAGGTTATGGTGTGGGTGAAACCGGACTTTCGGTTTATCTTGATTTCAGCCGGGCAATTGAAAAGCAGGGGAAGGGGGCCATTGAAAACAAGTACGGCAACCTGTTTGAAATGTACAAAAAGATAACAGGGATCAACCCCTATAATGAACCGATGAGGATATACCCGGCCGGGCACTATACCATGGGAGGCCTTTGGGTTGACTATAATCTTATGACAACCATACCCGGGCTTTTTGCAATAGGCGAGTCCAATTTCTCAGACCATGGCGCAAACAGGCTTGGTGCCGGATCGCTTATGCAGTGTTCTGGCGACGGTTATTTTATTCTGCCGGTGACCATAGGCGATTATCTTGCCGATGAAATCAGGACACCTCGTATTCCTACCGATCTGCCCGAGTTTGAAAAGGCTGAGAAGGATGTGGTCGAAAAGATTCAGAGCCTCATGGCGGTTAATGGCACCCAGACCGTTACCTCCTTCCACAAGCGGCTGGGCAGGATCATGTGGGATTTGTGCGGCATGGTAAGGAATGAGGATGGCCTTAAAGAAGCACTTAACCAGATAGCAGGCCTGAAGGAAGAGTTCTGGAAGGATGTAAAGATTCCAGGAACAGTTGGTGAGCTTAACCAGGAGCTTGAGAAAGCTGTGAAAGTGGCCGATTTCTTTGAGCTGGGACGCTTAATGTGCCGGGATGCCCTTGAAAGGAAAGAATCATGCGGCGCACATTTCCGTGAAGAGAGCCAGACGCCCGATGGCGAAGCACAAAGGATAGACAGTGAGTACTCCTATGTGGCAGCATGGGAGTACCAGGGCGAGGGTAAAGATCACACCCTGCATAAGGAGGAGCTTACGTTTAAGGATGCAAGGATCCAGAAACGAAGCTATAAATAAGATTCTTCAATCAGATGGTGAAAGCCTGCAACAACCATACACATGTCGTTGAGCTGTTGCATGACAGAAGCAGATAATAAAAAAAATACCAATATGGATATTAAACTCAAAATCTGGAGGCAAAAGGGGCCGAAAAACCAGGGCAATTTTGTCGACTATAATCTGACAGGTGTTTCAAAAGACATGTCCTTTCTCGAGATGATAGACTACCTCAACAAAAAACTTATCGAGAACGGAGACGAACCGGTTGCCTATGAGCATGATTGCCGTGAAGGAATATGCGGCTCATGTGCCCTGTACATTAATGGAAGGCCACACGGCCCGGGCGACCTGGTCACAACCTGCGAGCTGAGGATGACAAAGTTCACTGACGGAGACACGATCGTTATCGAGCCGTGGCGGGCCAGGTCATTTCCCGTGATAAAGGATCTGATAGCCGACAGGTTTGCATTTGACAAGATAATGGAGGCCGGAGGGTTTATTCCGGTAAATACCGGATCGGCACCTGAGGCCAATTCCATACCGGTGCCGAAAGAGGCTTCTGATGAAGCATTTGATGCAGCTGCATGTATCGGATGCGGTGCATGCGTGGCTGCCTGCAAGAATTCTTCAGCCATGCTTTTCGTTGCGGCCAAGGTCTCGCACCTTGCTTTGCTGCCGCAGGGCAAGTCGGAATCGGGCAAAAGGGCACGGGCAATGATTGCAAAAATGGATGAGCTCGGATTCGGGAGCTGCACCAATACCGGGGCCTGTGAAGCTGAATGCCCGAAAGGCATATCACTCGCTCATATAGCAAGATTGAACAGGGAGTACCTTAAAGAAGGCTTCAGGAGCTGACCGGACTGCTCATGGTATGCTCAATCTCGGCAACGGTTTTGGGGATCGGTTTGCCCAGAACCCTGCAACCGTCTGAGGTTACCAGGATATCATCCTCTATGCGTATACCGCCGAAACTTTTCCATGATTCGGCTATATTGTAATTAATGAAATCTTTGAATTTTCCCTCACTGCTCCATTTGTCAATCAGCGCGGGAATAAAATAAATGCCCGGCTCCGATGTAATGACGAATCCTTTTTGCAACCTCCTGCCAAGTCTTAGAAATGCAAGCCCGAACTGGTCCGATCTCTTTATTTCATCATCATAACCCACATGGTTCTCTCCGAGGTCTTCCATGTCGTGAGCATCAAGCCCTAGCATATGGCCAAGGCCATGCGGAAAGAAAAGGGCATGTGCCCCGTTATGTACCGCTTCTGAGGGATCTCCCTTCATAATGCCGATATCTTTCAATCCCTGAGCGATTATCCCGGCAACCTTAAGGTGGATATCCCTGTAGGGGATACCTGGCTTTATTGTATCAATGGATGCCTGGAGAGCGGACAAAACAATTTCATATATATCTCTTTGTTCAGGAAGGAATTTACCTCCTACCGGAACCGACCGGGTAATATCGCTGGCATATCGCATGGAGGTTTCGCTTCCTGCATCGGTCACCATAATATGCCCCTTTTTAAGCATGTTTCCGTGGTAATGGTTATGCAGTGTCTGCCCTTGTACGCTCAGGATTACCGGAAAGGAAACAGGGTTGCCGTGTGCAAGGGATATGCCTTCAACGCGGCCTGCTATTTCCCGCTCGTATACCCCGGGCATTGCCATTTTCATTGCTGTGGTGTGCATCTCGCAGGCAACATTGACAGCTTTATCTATTTCGGTTATTTCTTCTTCTGATTTGACAGATCTCTGGTCAACCACCGCTTTTATCAGCTCTGGTGAGGCTCTCCGTGTCACTTCAGTGTGATGAATGCCGAGCCACGCCTCTATACGCAGCATCCTCTCCTCACGGTATGGGGGCAAATAGTGCACCTTCCTTTTTGATGCTATAGCCTGTTTCAGGATTTTTCCGAGATCATTGTACGGAAAACATTTATCAGTACCTGCCCTTTCGCCGAGCGACAGAATCGATGGCCTGGGCCCCATCCAGATAATATCATCAATTCCGGCATCGTTGCCAAAAAGCATATGCTGGTCATCATCCAGATCTATAAGTCCGGCAAGGCCCTGCTGATCGATGCCGAAAAAATATAGAAACGAACTGTCCTGCCTGAAATGGTAGGTGTTTGCCCGGTAATTCATTGGGGCGTCTTCGTTTCCCGGCAACAGAACCAGTCCCGATCCGAGATCTTTCACCAGTTTTTTGCGCCTCTGCTTGTATACATCAGGTTTGAACATAATATTTCAGTTTTTTGCAAACAGGTAATATTTTACTCATGTTTTTTGGGTTACCGGCATATGCCGGATGCTAAAATAATACCAAAAACTGGTTTAGTCAAGAATACCTGGAAGTTCGCAGTGTACAAATCAGGTCAGCCACAAATCATTCGGTAATCTTCCCGAACCGTGCTTTGGTGAGAGGGTCAGCAGGCACTGTTCGCAATAGTCCTGATGCTTTTTCTCAGCATAGCCATAAAGGTCTAATTTTTAGTCAAAATAATTGCGAATGGACATTGCTATATTAAATAATATTTTATATTCGCATTTTAGTCCGCTTTATCAACATTTTACTAACACAACCTCGTTAATTATGCCCTACCGTCGTCTTCCGAACACTGACAAGGCCCGGTTAAAGGCAATGAATATTGCTCTTTCGAAAGGGAGAGAGTTGCCTCCGTTCAAGCTGGCCTATTCTCAGAAATCATTTCAAAAACTGCAGGCATTTCTGAACAGTTATGAAAACGCGATATCCTTCTACCGGCAGTCTTATGCCATTCAGACCAGGAAAAACAGGGAGTATAATGTCAGCCTCAGAAAGGCGAAAATGTACATTTCCCATTTTATACAGGTCATGAACATGGCGATACTGCGCGGCGACCTGCAGCCTGGTGTAAGGCGTTACTACAAAATTGACGTGAACGATTCGAAGACTCCTCCGCTGAGCACTGAGAGTGATGTTATAAACTGGGGCGAAAAGCTCATCAGCGGTGAAGCGAAACGTGTAATTGAGAGAAGCACCCCTGTTACCAATCCCACGATAGCGCTTGTACGAGTAAGGTATGAGACCTTCATGGACAAATACCATTACCAGAAAACATTACAGAAAAATACCGCCAGGGCTCTCGAAAACCTTACAGAATTGAGAAAGGAGGCAGATGCTATCATCCTTCTGATCTGGAATGAGGTAGAGGAGTCCTTTAAGGACCTGCCTGATGACCTGCGGCGGGAGAAGGCCAAGGATTACGGACTGGTGTATGTTTACAGGAAGAATGAGATAGGCAACATCAGGTTTTTCGAAAACAAACGCACGGGTGCCGGCTAACAGTGGTGTGCGCACCCGTTGCCGGCTTAATTCAGCCTGAAATGCCTTGCCCGGTTTTTCTTTCCCTCCTGTAAAATGCCGTAATAAAATAAGCCAGGAGCACCAGGCTGGCTGCCACAAAAATCCAGTCGCCACGGTCTGCTCCAATGGTCTCAATATCTTCACTCAGGCGGTTCTGGTAAATGAAATAATATACAAATACTGCGGCGGCATTATTCACGAAGTGCGCTATTACCGGCACCCACATGGTGCCGCTCCATACCAGCAGGTACCCGAACAAAACCCCGAGCATGGTCCTGGGAATAAAGCCGTAAAACTGAATATGCATAGCGCTGAAAATGAGAGCCGCTATCCATATTCCGGCATGCCGGTTTCCCGTCCATTCTGAAAACAGGCGCTGTATTATGCCCCTGAATAACAGCTCCTCTCCGATTGCAGGTATCATTGCAATCATTACAAGATTAATAAACAGGTCGATGGCTGTATCAGCCCTCAGGAATCTTTTGATCAGGTTATTTGCCGCCTCTTCAGTGGACTTCATCCACTCCTCTATAGATGACAACGATTCAGGAAGGGATAGTTGTGCATTGAAATGTGCAATAAGGTTGATAAGCGGAATGGCAGAAAGGGTCAGTACCACGGTCAGAACAGCGGTCCTGCTGCTTATTCTTTTGTCTATCCGAAGATACCGGCTAACGTTGCTGGAAAAGAACCAGGCCAGGATAAAGGGTGGGATTATGAAAAGGCCGGTGGACTGGACTACCTGGAAGTATTTGAGCAGGTCGACGTATCTCGGGTGTGCTATATTGGACAGGCTGTCGATTAGCTCCATGAACCCCATTCCGAACAAGGGCATGGCCAGTGCCAGTCCGGCAACCAGGGTGATAAGAAAAGAGGAGATGACAATAAATGCCGCAAAGACAAGTTTGGTAAATGGACCGGTATTTTGGAGTAGTCCGTCTCTCATGGCAACAAATATACCGAACATTATGCACGGTATTAACATGCCGTGAACAAAAAACCTGTTATTTTTACAGCCAAAAATATTTAAAACTGGTCAAAATAGGTGACATAGAACTAAGGGACAAGCCGTTGCTGCTTGCGCCAATGGAGGATATTACAGATCCTTCATTCAGGTATATGTGCAGTAAGTTTGGTGCTGATATGATGTACACGGAGTTCATATCGAGTGACGGACTTATACGTGACGGGAAAAAGAGCATCAGGAAACTCGATATTTACGATTACGAAAGGCCCATGGGAATTCAGCTCTACGGGCATGTAACTGAATCCATGGTTGCTGCTGCCGGCATGGCTGAAAAGTCGGCACCTGATCTTCTGGATATAAATTTCGGTTGCCCGGTAAGAAAGATTTCCAACAGGGGAGCAGGTTCGGGAATGTTCCGCAATATCCCCCTTATGGTCAGTATGACGGGAGAGATTGTCAGGAGCACCTCGCTGCCGGTAACCGTCAAGACCCGCCTGGGGTGGGATGAAAACAGCAAGCCCATAGTTGAAGTGGCTGAGCGGCTCCAGGACCAGGGGATAAAGGCCATCACCATCCACGGCCGCACACGTTCGCAGATGTATAAGGGGGAGGCGGACTGGACGCTGATTGGGGCAGTAAGGAATAATCCCCGCATGAAAATACCGGTTATTGGCAACGGCGATATCGATTCGCCCGAAAAGGCCGCCCTTATGTTCGATCGTTATGGGGTTGACGGTATAATGATAGGCCGGGCAACCGTAGGAAGGCCATGGATATTCAGGGAGATAAGGCATTACCTGGATACCGGCGAACTGTTGCCTCCACCGGCCCTGCATGAAAAGGCACAGATTGCTCGCGAGCATTTCCTCAAATCGGTCGAAAGAAAAGGGGAGAAGGTAGGTATTCTGCAAATGAGAAGGCATTTTGTAGCCTATTTCAGATGTCTTGGTCATTTCAGGGAAACAAGGCTGAAGCTGCTTACATCTCTCGACCCTGAGGAGATACTTTCAATTATTGACAGAATTCCTGAGCAGTTCAGGGAAATCTCCGCTAATGACAGCCTTCCGGCCCGCCAGGCATAACTGATTTTATTTTTTTTGTATTTTGTGCGCTGTTTGTAAACCAACTGTTTTAGACATGGCAAAAAAATTTGTATTTATCTTGCTTGGCATGTGTCTGTATGTCTGCATGCAGCATGTAGTGGCTCAGCGGACTTCAGTTCTTTCACCTGAGAAAATCATGAAAGGAGATGAGTGGATAGGTCATCAGCCTGGCAATTTCCGCTGGTCGGACGACAGCCGCCAGGTTTGGTTCATGTGGAACCCTGATAACAATCCTTCCGACTCCCTCTATATATATGACCTGGAAACAGGGGAGACAACCCGGGCAACTGCACGGCAAAGACGGCATCTTTCACCTGTACCTGCGGCCTATAATAAGGAACGGACCAAAAAGGTATATGTAAGAAACGGCGACCTCTTTCTGGATGATCTGCAGACATCACAAACCATAAAGCTGTTATCCACCCTTCAGGCTGTTTCATCTCCCTCGTTCACCAAAGATGAAAAGGGGATAAGCTATGTTGCAGGCAATAACCTGTTCCTGTATGACCTGAAGAGTGGCACAACAAGCCAGATCACCGATTTCAGGAGAGGGCGCGCCCCATCTGCGGACCGGACAAGCGATCAGGATCTCTGGCTGGAGAACCAGCAGACAGAGCTGTTTGATGTTTTACGTGCCAGGAAGGAGCTCGACGAGCTGCGCCGTGAACAGCGTGAACGTGACCGGCCTGAGCGGCCGCTGGAAATATATACCGGTAATGCAACGGTAAGGGGTATCCAGCTTAGTCCGGGAGAAAGGTTTGTCACCTATATGCTCGCTGTCAGCCCCGATGCCCGGCAGACAATGATGCCCGATTACGTAACCATGTCGGGGTACACAGAGGAGCAGTCGGTCAGGCCCAAGGTAGGTGCGCCTCAAATGACAACTACCCTCGGAATATATGACAGGGGAAGCGGCAAAAGCTACAACGTCAAAACAGTGAATATCCCGGGGCTGAGGGATGTTCCTGAATATATGAGAGACTATGGGTTCGCGGCTGATGAGCTGGAGAGTGACCGTGAGGTGGCCTTTACCGCCCTGTTCTGGTCGCCTGACGGAAAAAGGGCCGTTGTAAACATCAGGGCAATGGACAACAAGGACCGCTGGATAATGCTGCTCGACCCGGAAACAGGAAATCTGAGCCCGCTCGACAGGCAGCGTGATGAAGCATGGATTGCCGGCCCCGGAATCAATGTGTGGGGAAACCAGGGCATGGGATGGCTGCCTGACAACAAAACGGTCTGGTTCCAGAGCGAGGAATCTGGCTATTCGCATCTATACACCATTGATATAACAAACGGTAAAAAAAGTGCACTGACCTCAGGAGAGTTTGAAGTTTACAGCCCCCGTTTATCGCGTAACAAAAAGTACTGGTATTTTACATCGAACGAGGTTCACCCGGGCGAACGCCATTTTTACAGGATGCCGGTCAGCGGCGGCAGCCGTACACAGATCACCTCTGCTGAAGGGAGGCATGACGTCGTTATTTCGCCCGATGAAAGAACCCTGGCAATAAGGTATTCATATTACAATAAGCCGTGGGAGCTCTACATGATGGAAAACGAACCAGGTGCAGAAATGAAAAGGGTAACCCGTTCGTTAAGCGGGGAATTCCTTGCGTATGAGTGGAGGGTACCGGAACTCCTTACCTACACGGCCGGAGACGGCGAGGAGGTATGGGCACGCCTTTACCGGCCTGACAATCCTGAGCCGGGGGGACCGGCTGTCATATTTGTGCACGGCGCAGGTTATCTCCAGAATGCGCACAAATGGTGGAGCAGCTACCACAGGGAATATATGTTCCACAATTTGCTCGTTGACCTTGGATACACTGTACTTGATACGGACTTCCGGGCCAGTGCAGGTTACGGCAGGGATTGGCGCACGGGAATATACAGGCACATGGGGGGCAAGGACCTGTCAGACAATGTTGACGGCGCCCGTTTCCTTGTTGAGAAATACGGCATTGATCCCGGAAGGATAGGAATATATGGCGGGTCATACGGAGGGTTCATCACCCTGATGGCCATGTTCAACTATCCTGAAGTGTTCGCGGCAGGTGCTGCGCTGAGGTCGGTAACCGACTGGGCACATTACAGTCACGGGTACACCTCCAACATACTGAACACACCGGTGTGTGACAGCCTTGCCTACGTACGCAGCTCGCCGGTCTATTTTGCAGAGGGACTTGAAGGGGCGCTCCTTATGTGTCACGGGATGGTTGACGATAATGTTCACTTCCAGGATATTGTAAGGCTTACACAGAGGCTGATCGAACTGGGCAGGGAGAACTGGGAGCTGGCCGTTTATCCCGTTGAACGGCATGCTTTTACCGAAACCAGCAGCTGGGTTGATCAGTACAGGAGAATACTGAAGCTGTTTGAGGATTATTTGTGGTGACCGGAGCTTGCATCTGACGATAAATTGAAGTAGCTTACATCCGCGGCTGCATGCCGCATATTGCATCCCCTTTAACGGGGAGCCCCAACTTAATGTTATGGCAACAGGTAGTGAAGTTACCATACAATTTGTAACTGAACAGGGACTTTGCAGTGGTTGCGGGACCTGTTCAGCCGCATGTCCCGCGGGCAGCATAACGGTTAATGAGAACCATTGCGGGTTACTGGTGGCGGAGGTGGATCAGCAAAAGTGCACCTTATGCGGCATTTGCACCAGGATTTGTCCCGCGATCCATCCCCCGCCGGTGCCGTCTGAACCCGGCACTGATCCTTTCGCGGGCAGGACAATGGCCTGTTACTGCGGATATGCAAGCAACAGCCGGTTATGCGGGAACGGGCAGAGCGGCGGCCTCACCACTGCCCTGGTGTCATACCTGCTTGAGAGAGGAGGAATGGATAATGCACTGCTGACAGGCGACACAGCAGACCCTTTGAGGCCCGGGCCAGTGATTGCCGGGGCGGAAACGGACCTGCAACCGTTCCAGTCGTCCCGCTACCTGCCGGTCAGTCTCAATAGCATCCTGGACAAAGTTGACGATTTCAGCAAGCTTGTCTGTGTGGGCCTGGGGTGCCATATTGCCGGCCTTCATAACTATATTTCCATGAACGGACGCGGCAGGGGAAAGCCACTTACTATCGGTCTCTTTTGCGACTCAGTCATGTCGAACAGGGCTGTTGCTGCCATTACAGGCCGGCTGGGGGAAAAATCATCGGATATCAGCCATTTCAGGTTCAAGGATAAGCGTTACGGGGCTTTCCCCGGAAACTCCGTTGTGAAGTTCTCTGGCGGAGGCATTGAGGAGGTTCCCGGTTACCGGCGTGTATTTATGAAAAACCTGCTTAAACCACCATACTGCTATATGTGTTTTGACAAGCTAAATGTACTTGCAGACATATCGGTGGGTGATGCATGGGGACTGGGTAAGGAAAAGCTCGGGAGCACGGTTGTGGTGTGCCGGACCGGGAGAGGAAATGATATTGTTGAAAACGCTGCCGCCACAGGGTATGTCAGAATTGACCCTGTAAGCTGCAGCAAAATAGTTGCGGGACAGAACATAGCTTCAAGGAAGGCTGTCTGGTACACCTCCCTGGCAATATGGAAAGAGAAAGGCAGGCATGTGCCGGATTATGGCCTGGATATACCTTCGGAATTTAAAAAGGGCCGCAAGGCGCAACGCAGGTTTGAGCGCTCCCTGAAGCTTTTCTCGGCCTCGACCGCCGCGGGGTTTGACCGGCGACTTTCGCTGTTGATGAAAAAGGAATTTGTGCCCTTCGTCGTCCGGGAGACTGCAGGCAGGCTCCTGAATATGGCATTGAGCCTGAAAGGCAAAACGGTTTCGGGATAATGGATCTGCTTTTGCACCGTGTGCGGAATCTTCCCTTACCCGGAATGAGATGCGGACCGTGAGGAATGGTACTGGTTTAACGATGGCAGTGCAGTATAAAAATGTCAGCTGATGGAGAAAATGCAGATAGTGATTACCGATGTGTATGACCTGAAAAACAATTATGGTGTACAGGGCCTGGTGCTTCCTCTTATCGACAAAATCAGAGAGAAGGTTCCTCATGCGGAGTTCATCATGCCTGTTCAGTCTGCCTACTTTAACACGCCAAATATAGAATTTGCCGGGGAAAGAGGGATACGGCTGGTTAGCTACTGGAAGTACAGCTTTGTGTTCGAGTTGGTCCATTTTTTTCTGAAGCTGGGGGGATTTTTGCGGGAAGGCTCTGCTCTTTCAGGATACAGGGCACTTGTAGCTTCCATAAGGGGAGCCGGGATGGTCATAGATGTTGCAGGAATAGAATTTATCGGCAACAGCGGTTTAAAGAAGAAGTGGGGGGAGCTTCTCTTCTGCCGCATGTTTCAGAAACTGGCCGGGCGGTATAATAAACCTTATTTCAAATACACCAAATCATACGGCCCCTTCGAAGGTTTTTTGTTCAGGGCAGCGGCAAAAAAGCTGCTTGGGGAGCTGCCATTTATTTTTGTACGCGGCCGGAACAACCTTGAGAGCATGCAGAAGCTTGGCCTGAAGACCCCGCTGCACCTTTTTCCCGATGTCTCACTGGTGCTGGAGCCTGCCCCGGCTGAGTGGGCTGAAAGGCACCTTGGTTCACTGGGGATGGATGTTTCAAAACCCGTAACAGGAATATCTCCAAGCCGTGTACTGAGCCGCATTGATTCGGGCGGCGGCGCAAATATTACAGGCAGGAACCACAGGGAGCTATGCAAAAGGCTGATCAGGGAGTACAGTGATAAAGGATTACAGGTGCTGGTCATCCCGCATGCAATTGACAGGATTGACAAAAATAAATGCGACAGGGAACTGGCCAAAGAACTGCTTGAGGAAACGGGGCACCCCGAAGGGGTATTCCTGGCGGGCGACGGGCTCTCATACAGTGAAGCAAGGGCTCTCACAGGCAAGTTGTCCTATTATATTACCGGCAGGTATCATTCTGTAGCATCGGCCCTTTACATGGGAACCCCGGTTGTAAGCCTGGCCTGGCATGTTAAATATGCCGACATAATGAGCGAGTTTCTCGAAAGCTGCCCGGTGATAGATTCGCGAAACACCTCGATCGATGAAGCCCTTGGGCTTATAGAGAAATACCGTGATGACCTGTCCTGGTTCGACAGGGAGAAGGTGAAGGAGAATAAAGAGAGAATTGGCAGGGAGATTGAGCGGAGCATTCAGATGATCCTTGAAAGCACCCTTTGAATCTCAGCACGATAAATAACTGCCAGTCCCCCCAAAATATAGAAAACAAGAAAAACTGCCGAAAAATAGGGATTTAGCGAAAACAACACCTTTACAACCTCAGACAGTGCTGCAACCATTATTATCGAAAGAGGAAACCAGAAGACTTTCATGCTGTTATAGCTTACCGGCGCTTTCCTGTGCTGAACTATCCTCAAAAGGACAATCTGGATTACAAAAGCAGTCATAAAGGCAGTCACTGCACCATAATAGCCCACCCTCGGGGTAAGCAGCCAGTTTAACCCGAGGTTGATTACGAGGACAACCGAATTTATCAAAAAGAAAACAAGGGACTTTTTCCTGTAGAGCAGGGGCCAGGAGAACACCTGGTACTGGGCCCTGAGCATGAACCTCACGAAGACTATTCCCACCAGTCCGGCCGACATGGTCAGTTCAGTTTCATAGAAGATATTGATAAAGAGCATCACGGGGATTATTGCCAGGGCGATGATACCCGCAGACTCGGCAATAAAGAGTGATGAAACGGTTTTTATCTCGGCTTCTCTTTTTGTGAAACCCTCTTTCATGTACCTGTAAATTTCAGGCTGGGCTGCTGCGGTGAGTCCCTGGATTATCATCTGGACCCCGATTGCAAATTTCATGGCATTATCATAAATACCCAGTTCTTCGGTGTTGTTAAGCAGGAAGAACCTGTCGCCGAAAAGCAGTCCCCAGTAAATGAACTCGGTAAGGAACAGTGGTGCTGCAAACCGGTGAAGGGAATGCAGGAGCGGACGTTTGTAATGAACGCCGCAGCTGGTGTATGTGTATACAACCAGGGCTACGGCAACAAAGGTGCCTCCAAGGGCAGTGCCGTAAACGTAGCCTATGAAAGACAGGTCATACAGGAATACTCCTGCAACCTGAAAGCCTGAGCGTAAAATGCCCGAGAAGATGCTTACAATGACAAAGGCCCGGACCCTCTTCTCGTTCCTGTAAAGAACAAGCAGGGTGGCTATAACCGACCTGTTCAGTCCTGCAATCACCAGGGAAGGGCCGTAACGGCCGAAATCCTGCAGGGCTTCCTGGGGGAAAAGCTGACCTATCCGTGGAGCCATTATAAGCACAACTCCAAGCAGCAGCAAGCCGCGCCCGATTATGCCTGTCAGTATTGAAGAGACGAGGTGCCCGTAGCCTGCCGATTTTCCAGGGTGGTCGTGGTAAAAGCGGGCAATACCGGCTCCCATGCCAAATGTGCATATAAGGAATACCACCGACACTATCGCTTCGGTTATTGCAAGGTACCCGAAATCGGTGGCACCGAGGCGCGCTTCACCCTCGATTACCGGATAAACGATGAGCTGCAGCAGGGCGGGGAAAGCGGCAAAGAATGTGTAGATGGCCGAAAGCTTGAAATGTTCTCTCAGGTTTATCATCCTGCTGGAGTGGATAGATGTTTTTAACAAAAGTAACATAAAATTACCATCTCCGGCACTACCGCCGCACATCTGCCGGCATGCCGGGCCTCACTGATAACATACGGCACAGATCAGCCGTACCCTTCCCCGAAAGGGGCCTCACCTTAAAAAATCAACAGCCGGCCCTTATAAATAAACATTTTACCTTATTTTTGTCGGATTGTTTTAACCTGCCCGGCAACCGGCCGTGGTACAACATTTTCAACGGCCTGCAGAATGCATGGTATCTGACAACAGCCTGAAGGTAGCCGGCCCCGGGCGGAAGCGATACAGAAACATCTGAATATGAAACAGGAAGACCTCTTTAAGAAATTAACAGCCCATTGCAAGGAGTATGGATACATTTTCCAGTCGTCTGAAATTTACGACGGACTGAGCGCGGTTTATGATTACGGGCAGTACGGTGCAGAACTTAAGAATAACATCAGGAAGTACTGGTGGGATGCCATGGTATTGCTCAATGATGAGATAGTAGGGATCGATGCGGCTATTTTCATGCACCCGGCTGTCTGGAAAGCATCAGGGCATGTCGATGCATTCAATGACCCGCTGATTGACAATAAAGATTCAAAAAAGCGCTACAGGGCCGATGTGCTTATAGAAGAGCATATTGAAAAACTCGAAGAAAAGATAAGCAAGGAAATAGCTAAGGCGGCAAAACGTTTTGGTGAGAATTTCGACGAGAAGATGTTTCGCCAGACCAACAAGCGGGTTCTTGACACGGCAGAGAAGATTGCCTCGATAAAAAGGCGTTATGTCGATGCATCCGACAATGGCGATCTGGCAGAGATCAGGCAGATAATCATCGACTGTGAGATAGCCGATCCGGTATCAGGATCGCGCAACTGGACTGACGTGAGACAGTTCAACCTGATGTTCGACACAAAGCTTGGTTCGGTAAGTGAGGATGCAAGCAAGATATACCTCAGGCCGGAAACGGCCCAGGGGATATTTGTGAACTACATGAATGTCCAGAAATCGGGACGGATGAAGCTTCCTTTCGGCATTGCCCAGGTAGGTAAAGCTTTCAGGAACGAGATCGTGGCGAGGCAGTTCATCTTCCGCATGCGGGAGTTTGAGCAGATGGAGATGCAATATTTCATAAGGCCGGGAGATGAGCAGGGGTGGTATGAGCACTGGAAGGAGAAAAGGATGAGATGGCACAGGGCGCTGGGATTTGACGAGAGCAAATTCCGTTTTCATGATCATGACAAGCTCGCACACTATGCTAAGGCAGCTACCGATATTGAATTTGCATTCCCATTCGGATTCAAGGAGGTTGAGGGGATACATTCTCGTACCGACTATGACCTGTCGCAGCACCAGAAGTATTGTGGCCGCAAGCTCCAGTATTTCGACACTGAGCTGAACAAGAGCTATGTGCCCTACGTGGTGGAGACCTCTATCGGACTTGACAGGATGTTTTTTACAGTTATTGCTGCGTCATGGGTAGAAGAGAAGATAAAGAAGGAGAACGGCACGGAAGACGAACGCGTTGTACTGCGGCTGCCTCCTGCGCTGGCGCCTGTCAAGCTTGCTATCTTCCCCCTGGTCAAAAAGGACGGACTTCCGGAGATTTCAGCCAGGATACGCGACGAGCTGAGGTTTGACTTTTCCTGCCAGTATGAGGAGAAAGATTCCATCGGCCGCCGCTACAGGAGGCAGGATGCCATAGGCACTCCCTTCTGCATAACGGTTGACCACCAGACAAAGGAAGACGAAACGGTAACGATAAGGTACCGGGATACGATGGAGCAGGAGCGGGTTCCTGTCAATGCGCTGCGCGAAATAATAGGGGAGAAGGTAAACATGAAAAAGCTCCTGCAGAGCTTGTAATCCCGGCACAGCAGGAAATATTTCTGATCCGGCAGATGTGAAAAAAGTCCTGATCATAACCTATTACTGGCCTCCCAGCGGGGGTGCCGGCGTTCAGCGCTGGCTGAAATTTGCCATATACCTGCATCGAAATGGGGTTGATCCTCATATCCTGACAGTTGATCCGAAGTATGCTTCCTATCCCCAGGTTGACGAAACCCTGGGAAGGGATATACCCGCCGACCTTAAAGTTTACCGGACAAAATCGCGCGAAATACTTCATCTTGTTTCAGGTATATTTGGAAAGGAGAAAGTTCCTTACGGAGGATTCACAAACATTGATACCTCAAGCCCGCTTCAGAGGGTGATGAGGTTTGTGCGAGGGAACCTGTTCATTCCCGATGCACGAAAGGGATGGAACAGGTACGCCCTCAAAAAGGCGAGGGAAATTGTTACAATGAACGATATACCTGCCGTTATTACAACCGGCCCCCCTCACTCAACCCATCTTGTGGGGATGAAGCTCAAAAGAGAGCTTGGCGTTAGATGGATAGCCGATTTCAGGGATCCGTGGACGGATATCTATTACTACAATGATATGCTGCATACTGCGCCGGCAAAGAGGAAAGACAGTCGCCTTGAAAAGAATGTCCTGCTGACGGCCGACAGCGTAATTGCAAACTGCAACTCAAACAAGGAGCTTCTGATTGCCAAAGCCGGTAAGGAGCAGGCCGGCAAGTTCTGCGTCATTACGAACGGGTATGACCCTGACGACTTCAACGTGGAGGTGCCTCCCCCCAGGGAATTCGTTATAACATGGTCAGGCACAATGTCGGGGCACTACAATCCTGATGTCTTTTTCAGGGCCCTGTCCTGTCTTCAGGGGCGCTACCCGGAAGTCCCCTTCAGGTTCAGGGTTGCCGGAACGATAACATCAACAGCCGAAAGGCAGATAAAAGAGCATAACCTTGACGAGATCTTCGACTATCGCGGATATGTCAGCCATGACAGGCTTGTTGAATACCTCAAGGGGAGTTCAGCGCTGCTCTATATTTTTCCTGAAACAGAAAATGACAGGGGAGTTGCAGGAAAACTCTTCGAATACCTTGCTGCAGAACGTCCTGTGATTGCCATCGGTCCGCGTGATAGTGATGCAGCAGCAATAATTACCGAATGTGATGCAGGGAAGACCTTTGCCAGGGATGATGAAGCAGGCCTGATTGACTACCTGTCGTCGCTGGCAGAACAATTCATCAGCGGGAAAGATGTCACTGCCGGTAACGGAAAACATACAAAATATACAAGGGAAAATCTTACCGGGCATCTTATTGAACTACTCTGAAACAACCGGGAAATACTTTCCTTTTTACCTGCAATTACTTAATTTTGATTTTGTTTAACTTCAGAACTTACTGAAATGGAAAACAATATACAGGATAAGAAATGGCATGCGCTGGCAGCTGATGAAGCTGTAAAGAGCCTTGAAACAAACGTTGACAACGGTCTCAACCGGGAGGAAGTCAAAAAAAGGCTTGAGAAATTCGGGCCCAACGAAATCCCGAAAGGGAAAAAGCGGTCTGCCTGGATGAGACTGCTTATGCAGTTTCACAATGTACTTATATATGTGCTCATTGCCGCTGCGGTTATCACGGCCCTGATGGATCACTGGATCGACACCTGGGTTATACTGGCTGTGGTTGTCGTTAATGCGCTGATAGGGTTTATCCAGGAAGGAAAGGCAGAGAAAGCCCTGGAAAGTATCAGGGAGATGCTGTCGCTCGAAGCGGTAGTTCTCCGGGACGGGAAGAGGACCACTATCGATGCCGAAGAGCTTGTGCCTGGTGACATTGTCATGCTTAAATCGGGCGACAAGATACCGGCAGATATCCGGCTTGCCAGGTCGAAAGATCTCAGGGTCGAGGAGTCTCCGCTTACCGGCGAATCGGTATCGGTCGACAAGAAACCTGATCCTGTTGATGAGGATGCGATTATAGGCGACCAGACCTCGATGGCATTTTCGGGTACGGTTGTTACCTATGGCAAGGCGACAGGCGTTGTTGTCAGCACCGGTGCGCAGACGGAGATAGGGAAGATAAACCAGATGATCTCAGAGGTTGAGGAGATAACAACTCCATTGCTGCAGCAGATTGATAAATTCGGCAAGTGGCTTTCAGTGGTCATAATTGGCGTTACGGGCCTCTTTTTTGCTTTTGGATATTTTTTCCGTGATTATACGGTACCTGAGCTCTTCCTCGCGGTGATCGGACTGGTGGTAGCCGCCATTCCCGAAGGACTGCCGGCAATAATGACCATAACTCTGGCAATAGGCGTTCAACGTATGGCGGGGCGCAATGCTATAATCAGGAAGCTGCCGTCTGTTGAAACTCTCGGCTCGGTCAATGTTATATGTTCTGACAAAACCGGCACCCTCACCCGTAATGAGATGACGGCAAAGAATATAGTAACAGCCGAAAAGGAATATGAGGTTGAGGGCACCGGATACAAGCCTGAGGGTAAGATACTGGCAGATGATAAACAGGTTGACCTTGAAAAAGACAAGGTGCTGATGCAACTTTTAAAAACCGTGCGTGTCAGTAACAATTCAGAGATATCAGAAGAGGATGGTAAATGGAAGCTGACAGGTACACCCACGGAGGGGGCCTTACTAACACTCAGTTACAAGGGAGGGTTAGAGGACTACAAGCCGGAGAGGCTGGATACCATACCCTTTGAATCGGATCATAAATACATGGCCACTTTAAATAAGACCGATGATGGGGTGTTCGTGTTCATGACCGGGGCACCGGAAAGGATCCTGGAGATGTGCAGCAGGCAGTATACTGAAAAGGGTGATGAAGATATTGACAGGGAGTTCTGGGAAAAGAAAATGGACGAGGTTGCCGGCCGGGGGCAAAGGCTCCTGGGGGCTGCATTCAATAAGACTGACGATAAACGCACCGAAATTGACAAGGATGACCTGGAAAAGAACAAGATCTTCCTTGGTGTTGTGGGGATAATTGATCCACCCAGGGATGAGGCTGTCGGGTCTATCAAAGAATGTAAGGAAGCCGGCGTGCAGGTAAAGATGATAACCGGCGATCATGCAATTACAGCAAAGGCCATAGGCAAGGAAATAGGGATTGGCGACGGTGAGAAAGCGCTTACCGGCAAAGAGCTTGAAGAGATGAGTGACGAGGAGATGAGGAAGGTGGTTGATGATTATGATATATATGCCCGCACAAGCCCCGAACACAAGTTGCGGCTGGTCAAGGCCCTTCAGCATAATGGCAACCTTTGTGCAATGACGGGTGACGGTGTGAATGATGCTCCGGCCCTGAAAAAGGCCAACATAGGCATAGCGATGGGGATCAAGGGCACAGAAGTATCGAAAGATGCTTCTGAGATGGTCCTGGCTGACGATAATTTTGCCTCCATTGTGAATGCCATTGAGGAGGGGCGGACGGTGTACGATAATTTGAAGAAAGCATTATTGTTTATTTTGCCCACCAACGGAGCCGAATCGCTTGTTCTTATGGCTGCCATTATCATGGGAATAGCCATGCCTATTACCCCGGTCCAGGTTCTATGGGTAAACATGGTCACGGCCGTAACCCTTGCCCTTGCCCTTTCGTTCGAGCCGATGGAAGAGGAAGTTATGGAGAGGCCACCGCGAAAACCTGACGAGCCGATACTCGGAGGCCTTTTTATCTGGAGGATTACCTTTGTATCATTCCTTATCGGTGGAATAACACTGTTCATGTTCAAACATCTTCAGGAAGCCGGACTGGACCAGGATATGGCGCGGACCCTTGCCGTTAACACCCTGGTTGCAGGGCAGCTTTTCTACCTGTTTAACTGCCGGCGCATTAAGCAGCCTGCTCTCGGAAAAGGATTTTTCAAAAACAAATATGCTTTCATTGCGGCCGGTGTTCTGGTATTGCTTCAGCTGTTTTTTGTCTACACCCCGTTTATGAATACCTTTTTCGAAACAGCGCCTGTTGAAGGGCTTTATTGGCTGTACCCTGTTGGCGCCGGGCTGGTTGTTTTTGCGGTTGTTGAACTTGAAAAATTTATAATTGGCCGTATAGCAGGCTGAAAATTATCTTATAATTGTTACGTGGCCCTGTATCGGCGGATGGCCATTGTTAGGGAATATTACATAGAAATATGAATCCATGGGCAACGGTTGACCGTTATTGGAAGTGCCGTCCCAGGGATCAGGATATCCCTGGCGCGAACGGTATACAAGTTCTCCCAGGCGATTGTAAACCTCTACCACTGCAAAGGGATATATCTCGCCCAGCATTCCTGCTGTAGTGGAGCCTATAACCCAGTAATCGTTAAACCCGTCATCATTTGGCGTAAAGGCATTTGGTATCCTGATGCAGAGTTCATTGGCGCTGTCAACCCAGATGGTATCAAGTAACAGGCAGTTGTTGAAGTCCTCTACCGTAACATAATATTCACCTTCGCCTATGTTATAAATATTTTCACCGGTGTGTCCGCTTGACCATGATACTATGTATGGGAACACCCCACCCGAGAGATTCAGTTCTATGGAGCCATCTTCCATTTCATCGCAGTAAGGCTGTGTCACCACAGGTTCTGCAATCAGGGGATCAGGCTGTTCAACGATTAGTGTTGTATCAAGGATGCAGTTGTTCCTGTCGGTTATCCTCACGAAATGATTGCCCGCAGCCAGCCCTGTTGCATCAGGCGATGCCTGTCCGTCCTCCCAGTTATAATAAAGATTACCCGCGCCACCTCTTACATCGAGCGATATCCTCCCATCATTGAAACCATGGCAGCTCACATCGTCAATATAGGCATTAAGCACTATCTCCTCTGGTTCGGTAATTACTACCGTTGCCTCTGACGGACATCCAACTGCATCAATTACATGCACGTGATATTCACCGGCAGGCACATTGACCAGGTTCCGTTCAGTCGATCCGTCTGACCAGTCAAATACGAAAGGTGGGTACTCACCAATGATCTCAAGCTCTACTATTGCATCTGATGACCCGTGGCACGACACACCGTAACCATTGTAATTAGTTATAATCACAGGTGTTACATTAAATGGCGGCAGTGCTCCGACTTCAATCTGTATGCTTTCCACACAATTTTTGGCATCAGTTACCCAGAGGGTATATGTTCCTCCTCTCATATTGGTAATATCGGCAGAGGTATTGTCGGGCAATTCATATCCTTCAGGGGCTTCCCAGAAATATGTATAGGGCGGAGTTCCTCCCGTTACTGTAGTAATGGCGCTGCCATCGTCATTAATATCGCAGGTCGCATCTGTCACGTCAACTTCTATTGACATATGTTCGGGTTCGCGGACAAAAAGCAGTTCAGGATCAACATGGTCAAGTGAATTGTACTCGCACCCCTTTGCGTCGGTTACGATGACCGAATACTGTCCGGCAACAAGATTAGCCTGGTCACGCTCGGTGTTATCTTCGAATACGAAACCTTCAGGCCCGTGCCATTCAAACGTGTACGGAGGGCCGCCTCCTTCACGCACGGTTGTTATTCTTATCTGCCCGTCAGATCCCCCATGGCATGAAACATCATTGCGGGCAAAATTCCACATTATGGGATCGGCATTTGAGAGCAGTATTGAACCACTTGCAGAACAGTTATTGTCGTCGATAACAGTAACACTGTAACGGCCGAAACGGATCTGGCCGATGACAGGTTCTTTTGATGTGTAACCGTCAGGCCCGGACCAGGTTATGTCAAACGGTCCGCTTCCGATACCAGGCTGCACGGTAAGCTCACCGGTAAAAGAACCAAAACATTCAACATCCTCGCTGATATACAGGCTGTCAATGGGATTGGGGTTAACCCTGATAATTACATCTGTGGGAATGCCGGGAGCACAACCACTTGCATGGGCCATCGGCGTTACCCTGTATGTAACATACTGGGTGCGGTTGGTATGGTTTACCAGGGTCTGTGATATTCTTGCTCCCTGCGGCATATCATTAATTGATGGCGTATAACCGGTCACATCGCCCGGTTCGCCGGTAGCTGTTGCCACGTAATCAAAGGTAATCACCCCTTCCAGCATTGAAGTTGGTGATGTAAGCTCAAATATTGAAGACGAACCGTTACAGATGATATCCCGGTCGTCAGGTAATGAAGAGGTCACAACAGGTGTAGGGTTAAGATATATTGAGAATGAGAAATCACCGCCTTCACTGCAGTAGCCTGTGCCGGGGCCACGCTGATCCCTTATTCTGGCCTTGAAATGGTAATGTATTACCTGGACCTCATTACTCAGGTTCTGCAGGTTATCGACCAGGTTAACACGCTCATAGTCCCCGTCAGCCGATACTCCTTCAACCAGGCCACTTTCATAGGTTGTTGTAAGCGTGAATATCTTGTCACCTATAACAGCACCGTTCAGGTCTTCAATCTCGAAAGTAATTTCGCTCAGGTCGCAGTAAACAGTCTCGGATATGCTTACTGAGATAAGCGGGGTGGGGTTGACATATATTACTATTGTGGTATCGGTGCCATCTTCACAATACCCAGTGCCAGGGCCGGCCGGATCTTTAATCATAGCCCTGAGGCGGTAAGTAACTTCCTGAACTTCATTTGTAAGGTTCACAAGATAGTTTGTTATATCTGTCCCTGCCGCATATTCACCTGAAGCCTGAACACCGGTAACATTACCACCCGCATCTGTTGTGGTCAGTTCATATACTTTGGATCCAAGAACGTTGCCCAGAAGGTCATCAACAGCTATGGTGATTGTTGTCGAATCGCACACGATCGTTTCATCAGCCTCTGCCCACAGAACCGGTGTGGGGTTGACTGCTATTACAACCGTCACAGTCTCACCGTCGGCACATCCTGTCTCAAGAGCTCTCGGAATTATCTGGTAGGTAACATACTGCACCTCACTGGTTGTATTTGTCAGTTGATCAGTTAACCTGTAACCGTGACCGAGATCTGAATCTGAAGCCGTGAACCCTGTCACACCACCCGGGCCTCCCGTAGCTGTGGCCGTGTAATCGAACGTCACCACTCCCCTGGTCATCACACTCGGAGTTTCCAGCAATATGTCGGTTACCCCGTCATTACACAGTATCTCCTCTGCAGGGGTGGCGATAACCTTGGGAGTAGGCTCAACGGTTATTGTCACATATATTGTTTCCCCGTCGCACACAAGGTTTTCATCCTCATCTATAGTCCAGGGGGTTATCTGGAAAGTTACCTCTCCGTACTGGTCGGAGTCGTTTTCAAATATTTCCTGTATTCTTTCACCGGGTTCGAGTATTCCTTCCCCGTCAGATACCAGCACTATGTTAGCGTCCTGTTCTGATATTGAGTACTCAAACCTTACACCCAGGCTTGCCTCTGTTACAGTTGTAAGCAGTATATCAGTCTGCCCCCCGTCACATATTGTCTGCTCCTGGGGTGTTGCAGTGACCATTGGAGTGGGTTCGACGGTTATCGTCACATATATTGTTTCCCCATAGCACACCAGGCTTTCATCCTCATCTATAGTCCAGGGGGTTATTTGGAAAGTTACCTCTCCGTACTGGTCGGAGTCGTTTTCAAATATTTCCTGTATTCTTTCACCTGGTTCGAGTATTCCTTCCCCGTCAGATACCAGCAGTATGTTAGCGTCCTGTTCTGATATTGAGTACTCAAACCTTACGCCCAGGCTTGCCTCTGTTACTGTTGTAAGCAGTATATCAGTCTGCCCCCCGTCACATATTG
>SLMM01000173.1 GCA_007133565.1 Bacteroidales bacterium | reverse complement strand
TTCAATATTTCTCGGTAACCACTTCAATACCCGACCAGGGAGAAGAAACTGTGACGATGAACGTGGTGGCAAGCATGAAAGGCAATGACCCGGGACTGAAAAATGAATATATAGTTATCGGTGCACATTACGATCATCTTGGTAAAGGCGGAGAAGGAACAGGCAGCCGTGAACCCGGATCCCTGGTTGTCCACCCTGGCGCTGACGACAATGCATCGGGTGTGGCAGCCATGATTGAGATAGCAGAAAAACTGGCATCAGAAAGGGAGAATGTCAGGCGCAGTTTTATATTTGCCGCATTCGGGGCCGAAGAGAAAGGGCTTCTTGGTTCGTCATGGTTTACAAATAATTCTGTCGTGGAGCTTGAATCGATAAAAGCCATGATCAACCTCGATATGGTGGGAAGAAAAAACGAGGATGGAGTAGTTCAGATAGGCGGTGTCGGGTCCTCATCAGAAGGAGAAGAGATAGTGACAGGGCTTGCCGCCGGCCACGGATTTAACACACGGCTGATGCAAGCGGGGATCGGGCCCTCTGACCATGCATCATTTTACATTAATGATATTCCGGTTTTTTTTGTAACAACAGGGCCGCACCCTGAATATCACACACCTGCTGATACTGCCGGACTGATAAACTATGAGGGGCTGCAGCGGATAGCTTATTTCGTAACCGACCTGGCCCTTGAACTGGGAAACCGGGATCAGCATCTAACCTTTACCACTTCCGGACCGGGTGTTTCAGCCAGAGAAGGACATGGCGGCAGAGAGGTGAGCCTGGGAATCATGCCGGACTTTGCAGCGGTGGTGAGCGGTGGTCTGAGAGCAGACTATGTAACCCCTGAAAGGCCGGCTGACCTCGGCGGCATGAAGCAGGGTGATATCATCGTTGCAATAAACGGCAAAGCCGTTAATGACATACATGATTATATGGACAGGTTAAACCAGCTGAGCATTGGAGACATTATCAATGTGGAGGTGCTGCGCGGCGATAAAAGGGAAATTCTGATAATTCAACTTTAAATGAAAATTTTTTTATAAAACCTGCATGAGCCTTCGGCATACAAAAGAAAATGAACAAAATAATATCCGGATGAAACCCGCATCAGCCTTCGGCAGACAAAATAACATGAACAAACCATGCGGGTTCCATACGTTTAAAACACTGAATATGCATTAGGTGCAAAATATAATTCGTTGAATTTTAAATTGATTAACCTAATTTGTACGTATGAACACAAAAGCCAAAACAGCCATTTTATGGGCAATTACAATACTAATTACAGTCGTATCGGCAATATACCAAAGATCCACGGGCCCCACCAAGCCGGTAAGACATACCATTGAAGCCGGAAACGAAGAGTACGATTTCACTTTAAGGAGAACCCATGTGGTGACAAGGGATTTTTTCATAAGGCTTGAAAATGCACCCGAGACCCTCGGGGGCACTGTCCATTACCGAAGGTATCCAACAAATGATGAGTGGACTGCCAAATCTATGGACAGGGACGGAGATGATCTTGCAGCACAACTGCCTGTTCAGCCTCCTGCAGGATGGATTGAATATTACCTTGTACTTGACGACAATGGAAGAAAAGCATTTTCGGGTGAAAACGACCCTGTAAGACTCAGGTTCAGGGGCAACGTGCCTGCTGTTTTCATGATACCCCATATACTATTTATGTTTGCCGCCATGCTGTTTTCGAATATCACCGGCATAATGGTGCTGTTCGGCCATCCCGGGTACAGGAAATATATGAAGCTGGCATTCTGGACCCTGCTGTTGGGGGGACTGGTTCTGGGGCCGGTCATCCAGAAATATGCATTCGGCGATTTCTGGACAGGATGGCCTCTCGGACAGGATCTGACTGACAACAAGACACTTGTGGCATTCCTGTTCTGGGCGCTGGCAATGTACACCAACCGGAAGCCCGACAGGCCAAGGCCTGCCTTCGCACTTGCAGCATCAATAGTCCTCCTTCTCGTATATTTCATACCCCACAGCATGATGGGTTCGATGCTGGACTACGAAACTGGTGAGGTAGTGACAGGATTTATTAACCTGCCAGTTTATTTGCTTTTCAGGATGTAATAACAGGATAAGAGCTGTTGCAGCCTAAAAACAGGCAGTGTTTTAACAAAATTTTTTGTAGAATAATGCAGCACCCGGCCGTCAAAATCGTCTTTATAACAGATTAATGAAAAGAAGCAAGTCTGTCTGGCATAATATTCACCATGAACTGATAGACAATTGCAGGAAGGGTGACCGGAAGGCCCAGTTTGAAATTTACAGGTTGTATTACAAAAGTATGTACAATATCAGCCTCCGGATGGTAAACAACACCCAGGAAGCGGAAGACATAATGCAGGAATCGTTCCTTGCGGCATTTAAAAAGATAGGCAGCTACAGTGGAGAGGTGAGCTTCGGGGCATGGCTGAAGCGAATTGTAATAAACAGGTCACTGGATGCCCTTAAAAAGAAGAAGGCAGACCTTCTGAGCATTGACGATACTGAAGATTTGCCTGACACAGGTGTCAACGATGCTGACGCTATTGATGCTTCGCTGATTGAAGTAAAGAAGATTCAACGTTGCATCAAGCTTCTGCCTGACGGATACAGGGTTATACTGAGTCTTTACCTGCTGGAGGGCTATGACCACGAAGAGATTGCCGGTATACTCGGTATTTCAGCCTCAACCTCCAGGTCGCAATATACACGGGCCAAACAGAAACTGGCAGAATTAATGAAAAAGAACCACCAGGATGGATGAACTTGAAAAATATATCAGGGAGAACCGGGAGAGATTTGACCATGCAGAACCCGCAGAGGGGCACTTTGAGCGGTTTGCAGTCAAGCGTGACCTTGCTGAGGCATCTGATAGCCCGTTCAGGTGGAGGTATATTCTGCAGGTGGCTGCAATAACATTGCTTCTGGTTCTGTCAGCACTATGGGTATACGAAAGGGTAACCGGCCCGTCTCACGATCACGACATGATAACCCTCTCTGATATATCTCCCGAATACCGTGAGGCAGAGATATACTACACGGCCATGATCAGCAGAAAGTATGAAGAAATTAAATCATTTGATTTTTATGACAATACCCGGGAACAGGAAATATTGCTCAGTGAGCTTTCAGAAATGGATGCAGTGTACAGGTCTCTTCAGAAAGAATTAAGTGCCGAGAAAGGCAATCAAATGATAATCAGTGCAATGATAAGACATTACCAGCTAAAGCTTGAGATAATGAGCAGGATAATAGACCATCTTTACGAAATAAAACATGGTGACCACCCTAAAGCAGAAAACAATGAAAGCATCAGCATTTAAAAAGCCGGCGATAGCGCTTCTTATCCTTGTTACCGCTATATCTGCCTCCTACGGTTCGTATGAGGCCACAAGGAAGTATGAGAAGCTGTTCCCCCTTACGGGGAAAGCAACGCTCGGGATATCCAACCGCTATGGCAGCGTCGATATCAGGAACTGGGACAGGGAGGATATCTCCGTTGAGGTGGTTGTAAAGGTTACAACCACCAGCCAGGAGGCTGCCGACAGGCAGCTGTCATATATTTCAGTCAATTTCAGCCAGAGTAACAATGATGTAAGTGCGCGGACAGAAATAGACCAGCGAATCAGCCGCATCGGGTCCAGGTGGTTCTCCTCGGGCGATGAAGGCCAGGGCATAAGCATTGACTATACCGTTTATGCCCCGAAAGAGACTGACCTGAACATTGCCCACAGGTACGGGGACGTTTTCATTAACGAGGCCGAAGGACATACAATTGTTGACCTTAGGTACGGCAACCTGCAGGCAAACAGAATAATAAGAGACAACACCCGTCCGCTCAGCGAAATTAACCTGGCATATTCGCCTAAAGCAACCATCAACGAGGCAAAATGGCTCAAGGTAAATCTCAGGTACTCCGACCTTACAGTAAATGATTGCAGGGCCCTGGTGGTCTCATCCAGCTATTCGAAGCTGCGGGTAGAAAATGCAAGTTCCATAGTATCAGAAGCAAGGTATAGTGAATACCTGCTTGGAAGCATAAACAACTTTGTAACCGAAGGTTCATATACCAATTACTCTATTTCCCATCTTCTGAATACTCTCGACGTTGAATCGAGATATGGAAATGTGAGGGTTGACCACGTACCGGCAGGATTTTCAAGGGTTAAATTCACGGGCAGTTACGGAAACCTCCGGATGGGACTTGCAGGTAATGCATCGTACAACATTGAATCATCAGCCAGTTACGGCTCTGTTAATATACCATCGGGAAACAGGGTTAACCGTGTTACAAGGGGCCAGCAGTCCACTCTCTCGGGTGTAGTGGGTGATGACCCGAACCCCACTTCCATAGTGGAAATCAACATACGCTATGGCAACGTGAACCTTAATCCCCGCTAGAGTATAAACAAACAGGAGCACCAGTTATAATCCCCGGAAGCAGCAGCCGGGGATTTTTTATTTTATTGTGGTATTGCAATTTGGGAATACTTTTATAATTTAGTCCCTGCAACAGGACTCCATAACCAGATCAGTTACCAATAACGGTAAAGAAGATGTCAGAGGCCCCTCTTTATTTCAATGACAAGAACAACGAGGCATTCAGAATTCTTTTTGAGCATTCACCGGATGCCATATTCGTCCAGGATGAAGAGGGATACATACTGAATGTCAACGAGGCGGCATGTGAGCTTCAGGGGATCGAACACGACAGGCTTGTCGGGATGAACATACGCGACCTAGTACCGAAAGAAGAGCTTGATGGCCTGATTGAAAGGAATAAGCTATGGTTCAGCGGGGCTCTTAATTACCACGAAGGAGTTGTATACTCATCCTCCGGAAAGGTTATAGACGTTGAACTTCACGGCAGGATAGTATGGTTTACCGATAAACCCTCACTCCTGCTCATCCTTCGCAACATATCCAAAAGAAAGGAGGAAGAGGGGCGGATCAGGCTGGAAAAGCTGTATTTTGAAAACCTTTTCCTGGCTGCACCTGAGGCAATTGTAATAACCGACATGAACTCAAGGATACAGAGGGTGAACGATCAGTTCACAAAGTTGTTCGGTTACAGCGACACAGAAGTTATCGGCAAGAACACCCTGTCTCTCCTTACCCCCCCGGAAAAGACCAACGAGTCAAAGGACTTCATCAGGAAAATAAGATGCGACAGGGGTATTATTAATGAGACAACCAGGCTCAGAAAGGACGGGTCTCTGGTAAACGTTTCTATAGTAGGTGCGCCTATTGGCGTCAGCACCAATCAGATAGGGGTTCTGATTATCTACAGGAACATAACCGAGCAGAAGGCAACAAGGGAAGCATTGCAGGAGAGCCAGGAGAAACTGAGGAACATATTTGAGAGTTCGCCCGATGCCATTGCTGTAACCAACCTCGACGGCATGATAATAGACCGTAACAGGGCTGCTCTTGACCTGTTTATGTTTCCAGAGGTAAATGAACGTCAGGGGATTTCAGTACTGAAACTTGTTGCTGAAAAAGACCGCAACCGGGCCAGAAATTTCATCAGGAACGTCATCAAAAAAGGTTTTGTTAAAAACAAGACCTTTACACTTGAAAAAAATGACGGCACCAGTTTCTTTGCTGAAGTATCAGCCAGCCTCATGAAGGACAGATACCAGAACCCCTCAAACCTTGTAATACTTGTGAAGGATATTACCGAGAGGCTTCTCTACGAACGCAGGCTTGAAGAGGCCAAGGAGAAAGCCATAGAATCGGATAAGCTTAAATCGGCATTCCTTGCAAACATGTCGCATGAGATCAGGACCCCCATGAATGCCATTATCGGATTTTCCAAACTTTTAAGTTCTCACCAGATAGGCGACTCCGATAATAATGAATACATCGAGATTATCAAGAATACCGGGAACACACTGCTCAACCTCATCGACGATATAATTGATTTCGCGAAGATAGAGGCAGGTGAAGTCCATATCAGGAAAACAGCCTGCGATGTGAACAGAATACTTCGGGAATTACATTACTCATTCGATAATGAGCACCTTGCAGATGACGATACTGATATCAGCCTTAAGCTGAACATACCCGAAGATGCCGGCGACCTTATCATACTGACAGATCAGAACAGGTTCAGGCAGGTCTTCTCAAACCTGCTAAGCAACGCGTTGAAGTTTACTATTAAAGGTAAGGTGGAGTTCGGCTATACCATGGGTGAAAAGAACATCACGTTTTATGTAAGCGATACGGGAATTGGAATACCTGATGATAAGCACAGAATAATCTTTGACCGGTTCAGGCAGATTGATTCCCAGTCAAACAAAAAGTTCGGAGGAACGGGACTGGGGCTGGCAATTTCACGAAACCTGGTCAACCTGCTGGGCGGCAGGATCTGGGTAAAATCCAAAGAGGGAGAAGGATCCCGGTTCAATTTCACCCTGCCGTACCACAAAATTAAAGATGTAAAGAAGAAACAGTCCGGTATTGCCCCTGAAATGACAAGCTATAACTGGAATAAGAAGAAAATACTTATAGTTGAGGATAACGAATTGAATTCTAAACTATTACAAAAAATGATCGAGCCTACCGGCGCAGAGGTCATAATCGTAAAAGACGGCAAACCTGCCATTGAAGAGTGCGCGAATAATCCCGGTATTGATTTGGTGCTGATGGATATCCAGATGCCCGAGATGGACGGATACGAAGCAACCAGGGCCATCAAGGATATTAATCCCGGTATACCCGTAATAGCACAGACCGCTTATGCAATGGCAGAAGAGAGAGAAAAAATTATCGGGGCGGGATGCGACGACTACCTGCCCAAACCGATAAGACAGCATGAGCTTTTTATGATGCTGGGCAAATATCTTGGCAGTAGCACATGATCCTGGAACTCAGCAACCACTCACAATTAACAGAACGAACAAAAAGATTAAATAAAATGAAGCAACTGTCAGTTACCCGATTTTCGCTTATTGCAATTGTCATTGTTCAGCTCGCAGGCTGTAACGGGAGGCCTTCGGTGCAGGAGCATGCAGGGAATGATGTGCCGCAATATGTCCTTGCCATACACGGCGGGGCGGGAACACTCAGCAGGGAAAGGATGACCCGTGAGCAGCAGGATCAATACACTTCAAAGCTTAACGAGGCGCTTGAGGCAGGCGAGGCGGTGCTGAGTTCCGGAGGCACCAGCCTTGATGCAGTGCGTGCAGCAATAATGATAATGGAAGACTCACCCCTGTTCAATGCCGGCAGGGGAGCGGTTTTTACCAACCAGTTGAGAGTAGAGCTTGACGCCTCTGTCATGGACGGTCAAACAAGGAACGCGGGCGCAATAGCAGGGGTAACCGACATAAAAAACCCGGTACTGGGAGCCATTGCCGTAATGGAAAATTCGCCTCATGTGATGATGGCGGGAACCGGGGCATCGGACTTTGCCGCCGGGCAGGGGCTGGAGATAGTTGAAAACAGCTATTTTCACACAGAAAGAAGGCGTGAAGCTGTTAAAAGGCAGATAGAAGCAGAAAAACAGGGCACCGTCGGAGCAGTGGCACTTGACACGTACGGAAACCTTGCTGCAGCTACATCAACAGGCGGTATGTCAAACAAACGCTATGGCCGTATAGGCGATTCCCCTGTGATAGGAGCGGGCACCTGGGCATGCAACAGTACATGTGCAGTATCAGCCACCGGCCACGGAGAGTATTTTATACGGAACGTTGTATCATACGACATCGCTGCCCTTATGGAATATTCGGGCATGACCCTTAACGAGGCATCCGGGCATGTAATTAACAGCAAGCTGGTCGAAGCTGGAGGAACAGGCGGGGTTGTGGCAGTTGACAGGTACGGAAACGTATCCATGCCCTTCAACACCGAAGGTATGTACAGGGGTTATGTGAAATCGACCGGCGAAAAGGAGATCCTGATCTTCAGGGACTGATCATCTACCCCTTACATCGACAACATCGTAGTTCCTGTTTACCAGGAGGTCGGCCTTTGGTTTCAGAGACTGGACATTTATATGCTCCCTTTCCAGAACCTGCAGCCTGAATTCGTCCTGGGGCTCTTTTCCCCTCATGAGCTGTGAAATTTTTGTTTCATGATAAGTAAGCTCGATAAAAACCCTCAGGTCGACATTGTCGGTGTTTATAGCATACAGTCCGTCAATAACCAGAAGATGTATCTTCCTGAAATCGGTAATTAGCTTGTCTATCTGGTCGGGCACAATATCAATGCAGGGCATGATTGTTTCCCTGTTTTCCTTGAAATCTGTTATGTTTCGGTTCACAAGGCTCCAGTCATACTCATCTATTCCTACTGACTCGATCCCGTTGGCTTTCCTCCACTCCTTCCTCAAAAGAGGTGGCACAAGATAATAGTTGTCAGTATGAAGCACCTTAACCCTAATACCCTGTCCTTTCAGCAGAAGGGCCAGGGAGTGCGACAGCTCGCTCTTTCCCGCACCCGATTCACCCGATATAGCTACCACATATTTGTAATCCGGATCAATCTTTTCCTTATTCTCTTTTTCAAACAACACTCTCTCCATTATCGCCTGTGCGGCGGCCTTGTGAAGATCGTTGATAAGTAAAACATCTCCTAACATACTATAGTTTATAGTTTTAAATATTCACAGCCAGCTCCCTGCCGGGAGCAACCTCATAATCATTACCGCAGATTTCAACTGTTGCCCTGGTGTTTGCCGGCGAACCCTCAATCCTTACCGTTGAAACACCAATTATCACCTTAAAAATGTTTCCGCGAAAGCTGAAGCTGAATTTCAACTCTTTCCAGTGTTCCGGCAGAGACGGATCAATCCGTATCTTCCCGCCCTGCAGGTTCACCCCGCCGAAGGCAGTCATTGCCATCAGCACAGTGCCTCCCATCACACCGGTATGTATTCCCTCTGCAGTTGTACCTCCCTGGATGTCGGTATAATCGCTCTGTAAAGCTTCATTGTACATATTCCATGCAAGTTCCTTCCGGCCAAGAAGTACTGCAACAGAGGCATGAACTACCCTGCTGAGCGTTGAACCATGTGAACAGCGGCTCAGGTAATAGTCGAAATTCCTCTCAAGGTAATCTTCAGGCAGGGTGTACCCCAGGGTTTCAACAATATTTGTTACCGCCTGTTCGCCGATATTATAGAAACTCATAAGCAGGTCGGCCTGTTTTGACAGCTTGTACGCGTCGGGAGATTTACCCTCTGCCTTGAGCAGCCGATCCAGCCGGTATATGTTACCGTACTTTTCGCGGTAAGCATCCCAGTCCAGTTCCTCCAGTTCAAAATAGCCGTCAAATTGTGAAATGATGCCTTCATCTGAAATTACAAGGTTCATCCTTTTAACCTCATCATGCCACTTTTTCATCTCCTCTTTGGTCAGTCCGATCTTTGCAGGCACCTTTTCCCGGTGGCCACTTTCCATCGCATCAAGAATATCAAATGCCCTGTTGAACAGCCATACCACCATGATATTGGTATAGGCATTATCCTTCAGTCCCCCCTCATCAGCACCGGGCAGCTTCTCGTGGAACTCATCGGGACCCATGACCCTGCTGATCTCATACCTGCCGGTTTTTTCATTATATTCCGTCTTGCTGGCCCAGAAACGGCATATCTCAAGGAACATCTCTGCCCCGTAACTCTCAATAAACTCAATGTCGCCCGTAATGTTGTAATAGGTCCAGATATTGTATGCAACCGCAATTGAAATATGCCTCTGCAGGGAGCTGTAGTCATCGCCCCATTCACCCGACACCGGGTTCAGGTGCACAACCTGCGTCTCTTCAGTCCCGTCGCTGCCGCTCTGCCACGGGAACATCGCTCCGCTGTAGCCTTGCTCACGGGCATAATCCCTCGCAGCATCCAGCCGCCTGTAACGGTACATCAGGACCGAGCGTGCCACATCAGGAAAATGCAGGCAATAGAAGGGCAGTATATACAACTCATCCCAGAAAATATGCCCGCGATACGCCTCACCATGGAGTCCGCGTGCCGGAATTCCGAAATCAATATCAACATTGTGGGTAGAGGTGGTAACCATAAGATGGTATATATGAAGCCTCAGCAGTTTCTGTGCCAGTCGGTCACCGCTAAGATCTATACCAGCTATGTTCCATATAG
>SLMM01000156.1 GCA_007133565.1 Bacteroidales bacterium | reverse complement strand
CCCTGCAACGACGAAGGAGGTAAGGGTCGATATGTTGAAGGTGTTCTTGCCGTCACCTCCCGTGCCGCATACATCGATCATCTCCGCACCGTTCAGGTTAACCTTTACTGCCAGCTCCAGCAGGGCATCCCTGAAACCGAGAAGCTCGCCGGGCGTGATGCTTCTCATGATGTAGGATGATAGCACTGCCGCTATCTGCGCCTCGTTCAGCTCCTGCCGGGCAATGCCGTGCATCAGCCGGCCCGCCTCTTCGCGGCCGAGCTGCTGTGATTCCAATAATTTGTTCAGTATGTCTTTCATCTTGTTCAGTCTTATTCAGTCTTATGGAACCCCGGTCAGCTTTTGGCAGACAAAATCACATACCTGAAGCGTCGGGGTTCATGTTTTTCTATATGGGGTTCATGTTTTTCTATATATTGCATTGCATCATGATGGTGTTTCATTTTAATTTCTGGAAGAGTTCAGCTCTCAAAGCCCCTGAGCCAGTTAAATACTATCTTCTTGCCTTCGGGGGTCAGGATTGATTCGGGATGGAACTGAACGCCGCACACGTCGAGCTCACGATGGCTCATGGCCATGATAAACTGCTCATCGTCAACGGCATCTATCCGGAGGCAGTCCGGTACCCCATCCCTGCTTACCACCCACGAATGGTACCTCCCGCCCTGGAACTGCCGCGGTAGCCCGTCAAACAGGTAATGGACCGGGTCAAGGAGAGTTATGGTGGTTGCAACACCGTGGTACACCTTGTCGGTGTTGAGCAGGCTGCCCCCGAAAACTTCTGCTATGGCCTGCAGTCCCAGGCAAACACCGAAGATCCTCTTTTTCTCCTTGTATGCATCGATTATTTTGAGCAGGTCGCCCGACTCGGATGGAATACCCGGACCGGGAGAGAGGAGGATGCCGTCAAACCTGCCGGCCTCATCCATCCCGATCTTGTCGTTCCTGTATACCTCGGTGGTATGGCCCGGGTACTCATTCACGTAATGTACCAGGTTGTAGGTGAATGAATCGTAATTGTCTATTATAAGGATTCTTGCCATGATCTGTTTTATTTAAGGTTTTCTGCCATCTTCAGCGCCTGCTTGAGGGCCGATAGCTTGCTGTTTACCTCGGCGAGCTCTTTCGCCGGGTCCGATCCTATTACTATCCCGGCGCCTGCCTGGTATATGAGTTTTCCGGCAAAGCTTGCGAATGACCTGATCATTATTGCATGATTGAGCGAACCTTCAAGGCCCAAAATGCCAATCGCGCCGCCATAATATCCGCGGGCAGTGGGTTCTATGCTGCTGATGAGCTGCAGGGCCTTGTGTTTGGGTGCCCCCGAGAGGGTCCCCGCCGGGAAGGTGTCGGCAAACACCCGGTAGGTACCCGACCTGCCGTCAAGCTCGCCGGTAACGGTTGATACAAGGTGAATGACATGCGAGTAGGCGTGTACCTCCTTGTAGCTGCTCACCCTGACACCGGCGGAGTGCCTGCTCAGGTCGTTTCTTGCAAGATCGACCAGCATGGAGTGTTCGGAGTTCTCCTTGGGATCAGCCAGCAGCGCTTTTGCCAGCTCCTCGTCACTCATCCTGTCCCCCGTCTTCGGTATTGTACCTGCTATGGGGTTTATTGTTGCTTTGCCGCCTGCCACATGGAGCTGGGCCTCGGGCGAAGACCCGAAAAGCCTGTAGCCCAGGTAGTCGAAATAGAACAGGTAGGGAGAGGGGTTGACAGACCTCAGGGCACGGTACACCGAGAACTCATCGCCGTGGTATGCCTGCTCATACTTCCGCGAAAGCACTATCTGGAACACGTCGCCCCTGGCACAGTGCTTTTTGCCCTGCTCAACCATTCGCATGTATGTTTGGTCGTCGAGGTTGCTTGTTTCCCTGCCCCTGATCTCGAACGGAAAGGTCGTGGTGTTGCGGTTGGCAAGCAGCGACATGATCCTACCGGTCAGTCCCCCCATAGACCCGTTTTTCAGCTCGCAGATGGTCATTGTGCTGTTGAAGTGATTTATTGCGATCACCACCGAATACAGGTCATACCTGAGAAGTGGTATCGGATAGCCTGGCGGTACGGGCCTTATGTCAACATTTTCGAACAGGTTTACCGCCTCCCAGGAGGTGAAGCCGAACAGTCCGGGAAAGAGCTTATCACCGGGAAGCCCTTCGATCCTGAACGACCGGGCAAAGTCATCAACTGCATCAGTGACTTTTTCAACTGGCGTGGCCACAGGCTGTTGTTGCCCGTGGTACTGACTGATCTCTTTGCCGGTAACCTCTATTCCCGCAACCGGATTGAGGCATATATAGGAAAAGGCATCCTGGCGTGAGCTGTAATCTGTGCACTCGAGCAGCATGCTTTGGGGAAATGTGTCGCGAAGCCGCAGGTAGATGCCCACCGGCGTAAGGGTGTCGGCAGGGTATTCGCGGACTTCAGCTTTGAGGGTTAATTTTTCCATCTGGTTCTTCTTAACAGGTTTAAACGAAAAGAGCCCGCTATGTTAAGCGGGCTCCTCGTATATTGTCATATATCAACGGT
>SLMM01000100.1 GCA_007133565.1 Bacteroidales bacterium | reverse complement strand
TCTTATCTATAGATTTTTTAGCGACATACTCCGGTGTAAGGAGGCCAATTTTACCAAAAACACCCTGCTTCATGATCCTGCGGGTAACAGCCAGGTTGGTTTTCATCGGGCCGGGATGCACCACGGCGGCAAATACCCCCGTGCCCTTCAGTTCCTGGTACAGCCCGCGTGTAAAATAGAGTACAAATACCTTTGACGCAGGATAGATGGTTTTATAGCCGATCGGACTGAATGAGGCCATGCTGGCAACATTCAGTATGTATGCTTCCCTGTGGGTTCTGAGTTCGGGGAGTAAGCGGTAGGTAATAAGGGTTAAGGCTCTTATATTAAGGGATATCATTTTGTCCAGGTAATCAGCCCCGGCATGCTCGAATTCCATTGAACCACCCATGCCGGCATTGTTTATCAGCATGTTTATCCTGTATCCACTGAGGGCCCATTCAGCCAGGTTGTTTACACTGTCACGTTTCGTCAAATCAGTTTCCAGGTAATCGCATTCTATTCCGTTCTCCATTCTCAGCTTATCGCAGAGCTCCGGCAGACCGTCATCTGGCAGCGCCACCAGCAACAGGTTTATCCTGCGTCCTGCCAGCTCCTCGGCAAAAGCCCTTCCAAGCCCCCTGCTCGCCCCCGTGACAAGTGCAAAGGGTGAAGCCTCCCTATTGTTGGGATTGATTATGCTGCTGCTTTTGCTATCGTTTTTGCTAATACTGCCGCTGCCGCTAATGCTTTTGCTGCTGCTTTGGCTACTGCTTTTTCTGTTGCTGCTGCTGTCTTCGTTTTGCTTCATCTTTTCCCCTGAAGGGTTTTTGTAATTGACACTCCTGTTACTCTGGACGGTATAACAAATTTATAAAACTTAGGTCATATGATAATAATTAATCCCGGGCTAAAGCTTTAATATTGCCACAAATTCTATGGTATGTGCAGAATATATTCTAAATTTGGAAGCATCACTAAAAACTAACCAGAAAAATCCAATTATTATGGCCAGACCAGTAACTTTATTCAGCGGACAATGGGCAGACCTGCCCATAGAGACAATGTGTAAGAAAACAAAAGAGTTCGGATATGACGGTATCGAACTGGGATGCTGGGGCGATCACATGGAGATCGACAAGGCTGACCAGGCCTACTGCGACAGCCGTTTAGAGCTCCTGAAAAAGTATGACCTGCAGCTATACACTATTTCGACGCACCTTGCAAGCCAGGCGGTGTGCGACATACCCGACCAGAGGCACAAGGCGGTCCTGCCTTCCTATATCTGGGGTGACGGCGATCCTGAGGGTATCAGGCAGAGGGCGGCAAAAGAGATGGTAAAAACGGCCGAGGCTGCAAAAAGGCTTGGTATTGAAAATGTTGTGGGTTTTACCGGAAGCTCGATATGGCACCTCCTCTATTCGTTCCCGACTGTGCCAAAAGATATGATCGACGCCGGCTATAAGGATTTTGCCGACCGGTGGGGGCCCGTTTTTGACGAATACAAGCGTCTTGGCATAAAATACTGTCTTGAGGTTCATCCGACTGAGATAGCTTTTGACATTGAAACATCACGCAGGGCACTTGAAGCAGTGGACAATCATCCTGCATTCGGGTTCAATTATGATCCCAGCCATCTGGGATACCAGGGGGTGGATTATGTTAAGTTCATTTATGAGTTTGCCGACAAGATATTCCATGTTCATATGAAGGATGTTCACTGGAACGATGTTCCGGGCGACATAGGTGTTTTCGGTGGCCACACGGAGTTTGGCGATAACCGGCGATTCTGGAATTTCCGCAGTATCGGGCGTGGCAGGATCGATTTTGAAAGTGTCATCCGGGCGCTGAACGATATCGGTTATGACGGACCGCTTTCTGTTGAGTGGGAAGACAGCGGCATGGACAGGGAGCATGGTGCCGAGGAGTCCTGTGAATTTGTCAAGGCGGTTGATTTCAAGCCTTCTACCCAGGCGTTTGATGATGCATTTCAAAGCGAATGATCATTTTTTGGCCGGAAATTATTTCTAACCTTATAATATTATCATGGACAGAAGAAAATTTATCAAGCGATCAGGGCTTGCAGCTGCCGGCATTGGCATGATGGCCTCACCACTGACCATTTCTGCGTCGGTAACCGGTGCCAATGAAAAGATCACCTGTGGGGTGATGGGTGTAAAGGGTATGGGATTTTCAAACCTGCAGTCATTCCTGCGGCAGCCCAATACCGAGTGTGTTGCGCTGTGTGATGTTGACCGGAATGAGCTTGACAGGAGGGTAGCCGATACTGAAAAGCTTCAGGGCAAAAGGCCAAGGGCTTACACCGATTTCAGGAGAATGCTGGAGGACAGGGATATTGATGTGGTTATTATTGCCACACCCGATCACTGGCACTGTATCCCGTTCGTATATGCCGCGCAGGCGGGGAAGGATATCTATATTGAAAAGCCGGTTGCCAACACCATTGAAGAGGTCAATATTATGGTAAGGGCTACCGAAAGATACAATCCGGTTGTCCAGGTAGGCCAGTGGCAGCGAAGCGATCCGCACTGGCAGGATGCAATTGCTTTTGTCCACTCCGGCCGGCTTGGGAAGATCCGTACTGTCCGCACCTGGTCATACCAGGGGTGGATGACCTCTGTGCCTGTTAAGCCTGACGGACCGGCGCCCGAAGGAGTAGACTACGATTTCTGGCTGGGACCCGCACCCAAAAGGCCATTCAATCCCAATCGCTTCCATTTCACGTTCAGATGGTTCTGGGATTATGCAGGGGGCATGATGACTGACTGGGGGGTGCATATTATTGATTATGCACTGTTCGGCATGAAAGCCAGGGCACCGAAAAGTGTTATGTCAATGGGAGGCAAGTTCGCCTATCCGGATGATGCCTGCGAAACTCCCGACACACAGCAGGCACTTTATGAGTTTGACGGATACACCATGTTGTGGGACCACGGTATAGGCATTAACGGAGGCTATTTCGGCCGGACGCATGGTGTGGGATTCGTAGGCAATGCAGGGACACTTGTGGTTGACCGCGGAGGCTGGGAGGTGATACCCGAATACAGGAACAACCAGCCGCAGATGGAGAGGGTGGAGCTTCAGCCATCTACTGGACGGGGACTGGATCTGCATATGGAGGATTTTATTGCCTGCATAAAGGACCGCAACAGGGTGCCTGCTGCAAATATGGATATCGGTGCCAATGTTGCGCAGGTTGCCATACTCGGCAACATTGCCTATAAGACGGGCAGAAGGCTTTACTGGGATCACGATGCAATGAGATTCATTGACGATGACGATGCCAACACCCATTTAGTGCCCGCATACAGGTCACCATGGGAGCTGCCGCGGGTTTAGGGCGGTATTATCGTGACGGACTGGTCAGGGGTTACCTGAAGATACTTGCCGACGACCTTGGTTAAGGTGAATTTGGGGCCTATGGACAGCAACTGATTGAAACGCCCAACCTTGACCGGCTTGCAGAGCAGGGAATGAGGTTTACCGACCACTATTCCGGCTCTTCCGTTTGTGCCCCGTCTCGTTGTGTATTGCTAACAGGGAAGCACACCGGGCAGGCACAGATTAGAGGAAACCACGAATGGGCTGATAGAGGCAATGTCTGGAACTACCTTGAAGTACTTGGAAATCCCAATCTGGAGGATCAGTATCCTATGCATACAGGAACTGTTACTCTGGCATCACACCTAAAAGAGGGAGTATCGTACCGGCATGGTAAGTACATGTGGGCTCGGAGGGCCTGTTACACATAGTACACCCATGCAGATGGGTGTTTGATTTTTTTCTCTTCGTATAATGGGGCCATGGAAAGGAATGCGAAAGAATATCACCAGTGGTGATCTGGCTGTTGAGTTTTATTAATGACCGATACAAGCCATAATTTATATTACTTATAAATAGTTATTAAAAAATGAAATAAAGTTGAATATAAAAAAAATAATTTTTAATATTGATGCAGGGAAAAAATTATTTTGTGGCTAAGCATTCATGGAAACTAAACATACAAAACTGACATATTTGCAGTCTTCTACAAACTATTACTACAGGACAGCTTCGGTAGAGATAGCTGAATATGGTGCGTATAATGTTGTGTATGGTAATACAATTTATAGCGATGTTTATTCATTTATGACCTTGTCTCCAGGTATTTCCCAATTCTCATTTATTTCTTTCAATGACGTAAATGACCAGGGCCGGTCGACCTGTAACCGTGTGGATTTTGCAGACAATAAACTGGAAGTTAGACTTATATCAACACAAAATGGAGAGGTGATCGAAATGTTTGTTCTGGAGTAATATTGGATAGTGTTAATTATAATTAACTTGTAAGTAAGTGACAGAATAGTTTGGAATTAGGTTTTAGGTTTAGGTTTAGGTTTAGGTTAAGGTGGTAGTAAGAACCCTGTCAGGTGAAGGTTTTGGTAGTTCCTTCAAATTTGGCAGGGTTCTTCTTATTAAATAAATTCAAACTTAGTTTTACAAGTTTGTTTTGAATTAAGCAAACCTGTCCTGACTGTCGGATGACATCTTAATCTTTTAGTTTTGTCAAATCTACTTTGGGGCTTGGGAGGTTCATTGATTTTATCTCTTCAATACAGGCATCTACCATATCTTGTGTCATGTTATAATTATAATTGCCGTAATCCCTGATTTCAAGTTCGCCTACCCAGAAAAACCCCCATTTTTCAAAGAAGTCTGTTAGGTCAGTTTGGCCCACGCGACACGCTTGTTTAACGAAATTAAGCTGGAATTCAGCTACCATATTCCTGCCTCTACTGTCACCAGTTTCTCCGGGCAATGGTTCCTGTAAACGCAGTGCTTCATGCAGATCTGCATAGAAGTCAGGTTGTCCTCCTAATGTCGAAAAATACAGGTGTAACTGCCAGAATGGTACCAGACGGTTAAAGACATTGGGATCATGAAGGAAAGAAATATTATTTTCAATTATTGATTCACGTGCCTGATCATAGTTGTTTTGTTCGTATATACGGCTTTCATTACCAAAAGAAGTAGTAACATATAGCGTTACAACGTTGTTGCTTACTTCTCCCATCCCCCCCCAGTTGAAGTATGGACGAAGTTGATGTACGTGGCCAACTTCATGGCTGAAACCCCAGCAAGGATCTCCGCTAATGACTCTGTCCGGGTCAACCACCATTGCCATGGCATATCCTGGTGGTGTTCCCTTGTAAGCCACTCCATCTCTATCACGGAACATGTAATAATTGTAATTTACTCGCGCCAGGATACGATTATCCGGAACTCTGTCATGCTTTTCCAGACCAATAAAACGATGTTGGCGAAAAACGAGTGAGTCATAATTATTAACCAGCTCAATGCCTCTGTCGTAAGCGTATTTTTTAAGGGATTCAACCGGGTAAGCAATTTGGATATGTTTCCCACGTGCATCGATAACCGGATAAACAGCATTGTCAAGAAGTTTTTTCCAATCGTCGGAGCTATTGTATTCAATATCAAAATAACCATTTACAGCAGCGTTTACAAAATGTACCTCAATGGTATTTTCTAATTCAGGGCTTTCAGAATAATAGTTTATATAAGCCAGGCCATCCCATTCAACAACATCAATAATGTTTACCCCATTATGCAAAGTGTAGCTCTTTCTGGCGACACCCCAACCATCAGGATCCTTTGTGGGATCAATATCCTCAGGTGGACGCCGGTCCCAGTTTGGAATTATAAGTTCTACTGTTTTCCCTTCCTCAATATTATTAACTAAAACTATATGCTGGCCTTTTGGTAAGTAAATGCCGGTCATATTCTCGAATTTACTGTATCCCTCGCCAATTCTAAGTTGTTTACCAAGTATTTCCGGACAAAGAAACGCTTTGTATTCGGCTATTCTAAAATCGGCAGAGTAATTATCAGCTCTCATCGCTTCGGCGGCAGCTTTAAGTTGTGAGTTATTCATTCTGCTAATTCTCCTTTGGCTGACATTTCTTTTCAAAGACTTAGCCATTGGCGTTTCAAAAACCGAAAGATCAGCTTCAATATCTTTGATTTCTGAAACTGTCTCGCTGCTTTTGGTTACTTGTAGGAAACAAGTCAGGCAAAAAAAAGCCGTACTTAACACAAGAAATTTTTTAATTCTCATAATAATCTGGATTTAGGCACATGTAAACAGGCATGCAAAACATCATCTCAATATTAAAAAAAATTCTTAATATATTTCACTTTATTTCAAAATTTAATAACTATTTGTAATCAATACAGATTGCACATTGCTGGTATAGGCATTGGTTATTTAAACTAAAAAATATTAAAAGAGGCACCCCTGACCAGGTAGTCACCTTGCAGCTTCTAAATAAAGATGTATTATAAATTATGACATACAATACATTATTGTGAGTTGGTGCATATTTTCAGGTTGCCAGATTTATCCTTCATAAAATTTTTAGATAAAATTATTTATAGTTATTAAAAAAAAATATTATCATTGTCTGTCGAATACAGCATCAATACTACTTAGCCTGGAAGATGGTAATATGTAACAACAAATCAATATATTAAACATTATAACACACAGAACTATGAAAACCAGCCGCAGAGATTTTATTAAGCTTACCGGACTTGCCGGAGCAGGACTTGCCGGAGCAGGACTTGCCGGATGTGCCAGACCAGCAAACGATACGCCTCCATTCAGGATGACCCACGACCAGGTGTTTAACATGTCGGGATATGCAGCTTCCCCGCTTGAGACCGTGCGTGTGGGGCTGATTGGTGTCGGCAGCAGGGGATTTGGAGCATTACGGCGCCATGTGAGGATTGAGGGTTTGCAGATAACCGCACTGTCTGACCTTGATCCCGCAAGGGCTAACCGTGGCCGCGAATTTGTGAGGGATCACGGCCATGATCCGGCTGTTTATTCCGGGAGTGAAGATGCATGGAAACAGCTGTGCGAGAGTGATAATGTTGACCTGGTCTATATCTGCACACCCTGGCACCTTCATACTCCCAATTCGGTTTATGCCATGGAGAACGGCAAGCACGCGGCTACCGAGATTCCTGCAGCTCAGACCATGGATGAGTGCTGGCAGCTTGTTGAGACATCGGAGAGGACCCGCAAGCATTGCATTATGCTTGAGAACGTATGCTACGATTTCTTTGAGATGATGACCCTTAATATGGCCAGGCAGGGTTTCTTTGGCGAGATCATTCATGGTGAAGGAGCTTATATACATGAACTTATGGGCATGAACTTTTCCAAAACCGCCTATGCCAACTTGTGGCGCCTTGAGGAGAATTCCCGCCGCAACGGCAGCCTGTATCCGATGCATGGGCTTGGCTCTGTTGCCCAGATAATGGATGTCAACTACGGCGACAAGATGGATTACCTTGTTTCTCTCTCAAGCCATGATTTTATGATGGGCAGGCGAGCAGAGGAGCTTGCCGCCGAGGATGATTTCTGGCAGGAGTATGTTGGCAGGGATTACCGTGGTAACATTAACACCACGCTTATCAAGACCAGCAATGGCCGGTCTATTATGATCCAGCATGATGTAACCTCTCCCCGTCCCTATACCCGTATTCACCTGATAAGCGGCACAAAGGGCATTGCACGGAAGTGGCCCTCACCCGCAAGGATTGCCACAAGTCACCGCGGATGGGTATCGGATGAGGAGTTCAGTGAGATCCAGGAGAAGTACACTCCCGAAATAACCAGGAGGGTAGGGGAGATGGCCCGCCAGGTTGGCGGCCATGGCGGTATGGATACCCTGATGGACTGGCGGCTCATAGATTGCCTGCGCAACGGGTTGCCGCTCGATATGGATGTTTATGATGCTGCGGCATGGAGCAGCATAATACCTTTGAGCGAATGGTCGGTTGCCAACCGCTCGATGCCGGTTGACATACCCGATTTCACAGCAGGTGCATGGAAAACCAACAAACCGCTGATGGACATTAACCTGGAAAGGGGAGGTAATACCAGACTGATCTGACCCTCTTAAAACCTATTCGATTGATCCGTTTTGCGATCTGAGAGAAAGGATTTTTATATTAAACCCCGCCAAAGCCCGGTGCATGGCGGGTTTTTCTTTCCGGCCTGCTTTATGGATTGTTTTCAATAAGTTCCAGCATGGCACCGTGCAGTACCGGCCCCGTTTCTGGTCCGAGTGAGTTTATCTCTCCGTATGGGCGGCTCTCATATCCGTATGTATAGGGCGGTTCTGTATCCCAGTGGCTTTTGGGTATTATATAGCCTATCATGTCGTTCGAGAGCCCCGTAATGAACTTGTAGCGGCCGGGCATTACCTGTCTGAGTGGAGGCACTTCAACCGGGCCGATGTCAAAGTCACTGTTTTCGGGTGCCTCGATGCCCCCATCGGCTATCTCGGGGTATAATTCGCCTGGATGATGCAGAAAATCTGCCGGCCCAATTTGCCAGAAAGCGATCTCCGACCGGAACTGCATCCACCCCGTAAGTCCCCTGTTGAACAGCCCCATTGCCGCTCCAAGCCTGAAAAGCCTGTTGTGCAGCGGCAGATTTATAGTTTTTGCCCTGAGGGCTATCCCGCCCCGGTCGATTTTGGTAATATCATCCCTATCCAGTGCAGCGAGAGTCATCTGTGCAAGCGACAGGCCCTGCGCACGCACCTTGTCGAACGAAGGCTCATAGTAAATGGTATCTGTAAAGGGGCACTCAATACCCACCGAAGGCGAGGTTGTCATCAGTCCACCGATATTCCCGGTAACAAACATGGCAACTCCGCCTACTCCCGGTGTCACCAGCGAATTACCATGCCATACCCCGTTCTCGATGCCCTCCCTCAGGTAGTGAGGGAAGTCGGAGGTGATCATCAGGTTCCGGCTCCATATAGTCTCCGGGTGGTTGTCCCATTGCACAAGTGTACCCAGCGTCTCGCCCGTTTCGGCATCGACCGACTGCATGATGCGCAGTTCAGGGTTGATCACATGTGGCTTGCGGGTGTCGGTTATCTGCGATGCCGCACTTTCACTGTCGGTGGCAAACCTGAACCTTGAGGGTCTCAGGCCGGATACAGCTTCTGCAATTGCTTCAGCGCTGCGTTTTTTGACATATTGCATATATTCCGGGTCAACCCCCGACCTGAGGGTGCCCGGCCCCCACAACCCCATGAGGTCAGGTGCCGAATGGGTGTGGCTGCTCGACACTATGGCATAATCAATGCCCAGCTCTTCAGGAAGGTTTTTCCTGATATCGATTATGTCGCACCCGAACATACCGATGGCATCCAGGGCCACCCAGGCAAGCCTTGTCTGTCCGTCATCCAGCACCATGGCACGGGCCCAGAGGTCGTCGTTCACCCCCATGGCGGGTTTGCTGTTATGAAAGCCCGCCATCCAAACCGCGTCAAACCGGCCTGTGCCGTTAACATCCACGAAAGTGTCACCCTCTTCAGGATTATACCTTGCATTGCCCTTAACGTCGGTCCACGTGTCAACTACCTCAGGTGTTATGGTAAGCGCAGCGAACCCGGCCATAACTGTCCCCGGTGCAGGGGCCCCGACGTCGATGTTAACTGAATAACCGCGGTGACGGTCCCTCATGTTGAAAAAGGCGACGAGGATAAGCACGATGATCAGCGCCAGCAGGATCAGTGCCGCGTATTTGAGTATTTTAAGAAACAGCTTCATGCAATGTGTTTTAAATATATGTTGCCCCGCGGGTCTTCTGGTTGTTGCCGGCAGCCCTCTGTCAATTTATGGATCCCGCCTGGGCTTTTCCTTTACCTGAAATGCCTTGACGGGGCGCTCATCTCGACCGTGTCGCCTTCTGCCACACGGGTTTTTTCAAGCTCCTCTTTCAGGAAGCTTACCAGGTCAGAGTATTCGGGATTGGGGTAGACGCTGTACATCTCATCCGGGTCCCTCTCAAGGTCGAAAAGCTCCCATTCATCCAGGGTGTAATAATGAATCAGCTTGTAACGGTCGCAGCGTATACCGTAGTGAGGCTTCACCATGTGCCAGTCGGGGTAGGCATAATAGTGATAGTAGGCATACTCCCTCCACTCTTCGGGCTCACCACCCTTCAGCAGCGGCACCATGCTGAGGCCCTGTATGTCGCCCGGTACCGGCAGTTGGGCCATATCGAGGAAGGTGGCTGAAAAGTCGATGTTCTGTACAATATGTGAATTGCGTGAACCCGGTTCG
>SLMM01000116.1 GCA_007133565.1 Bacteroidales bacterium | reverse complement strand
TAACAGGATATGGACCAACATCGGCGAGATAAACAACCGCGGGGTTGAGTTTGCCATGCAGTCCACCCCGGTTCAGACTGGCAGCTTTTCATGGAGGACCAATTTCAATATCTCCTACAATAAAAACGAACTGGTTACACTGTCAAATGAAGAGTTCCAGACACGGTACCAGGACCTGGAGAATATCGGTGCACCCGGTCTGAACGCCACTCCAGCTTTCCGCCTTGAAGAGGGTCAGCCAATTGGCAACCTGTTCGGATGGGTCCATGCCGGGTTTACAGATGATGGCAGGTGGCTCTTCTGGGATGAAACGGGTACACAGAAGCTGACGGCTTCGGAAATAAAGTATGAGGATAAGAAGATCATAGGTAACGGACTGCCAAAGAGCTGGATGGGCTTTACCAACACCTTCTCCTACGGCGACTTTGACCTTACTGTATTCCTCAGGGGTGCTTTCGGTTTCCATCTGCTGAACACCAGACGGATATTCTTCGAAAACCGGATAATGGTCCCTACCAATATCATGAGGTCTGCAATGGACAGTCCCGTTATCGACGATCCGCAATATTCTGATTATTACGTAGAGCGTGGTGATTATGTGAAACTTGACAACATCACCCTGGGCTATAATATTCCGGTCAGGAGCGACAGGTTCCAGATGCTGAGGGTCTATGCAAGCGGACAGAACCTGCTGACCATTACCGGGTATCAGGGACAGGATCCGGAGATCGGTATCAGCGGGCTAACTCCCGGTATGGATTACCGGTGGATATACCCCAGTGTGAAGACCTTCACTTTTGGTGTAAATGTACAATTCTAAAAACTCTGAACAATGAACAGGATATTGAAATTCTTAGCAATTATAACCGGGTTTCTGGCTCTGGCCATTACCCCTTCATGTCTTGACCTTGACGAGGTCCTGTACGATGAGATTCTATCTGACACCTTTTACCAGACCGAAGAGGAGGTAATCTCGGCTCTTGCACCCGCATATGGTGATCTGAGGTGGCTTGGTGACGTCTACCTGCTCACTACCATGAATACTGACCATACCCTGATCCCGACACGCGGGAGGCACTGGTATGACGGGGGTCACTGGCAGCGCATGCATGAGCATACATGGACATCAGAAACGCCGCAGATCAACGGTGTCTGGGGTTACGGTTTCGACCGTGTAAACAGGGCAAATATGCTGATACATCAGCTCAACCAGCTTGACAACATTTCTGATGAACTGAGGAATTCATTCATAGCCGAGCTGAAAATGATCAGGGCATTCGGATACTACCATCTGATAGATTTCTTCGGAAATGTACCGATAGTCGACAGGTTTGATGTTGAACCCGGATATGCGCCTCCCAACAACAGCGACTTCCAGGCAGGCCGGACAGAGGTTTTCAACTTTATTGAGAACGACCTGCTCCAGAATATAACCAACCTTTCCGACAGAAAGGACAGGTCGACTTACGGCCGCTTCAACAAGTGGACAGCACATGCCATGCTTGCCAGGCTCTATCTGAACTCGGAGGTATGGACGGGAACACCCCGCTGGGACGATGTTATTACACACTGCGATGCCATAATCAACAGCGGCCTCTATCAACTGGAAGGAAACTATTTTAACAACTTCCTTGCCGAAAATTCAGGCTCCCAGGAGAACATTTTTGTTGTACCCTACGATGAGACCAGAACTGACTGGGGCATGATCTTCTTCTGGTGGGGCCACCACTATGCCATGCAGCGGAAATTTAACACGGCCAACGGGCCCTGGAACGGATTCTGTGCGCTTCCGTCTCATTACAAGTCATTTGACGAGGATGACCTCAGGAGGAACGGATGGCTGGTGGGGCGCCAGTACTCATCTGCAGGAGATATACTGCTTTGTTCTGAGGAGAGTGCACCCAACCCGCTGGAGCTTACCGTTGATTTCATAAATATCTACGATCCGGATGACAATGCCGTGTATGACTACAGGAACGCCCTCGAATATCACGGTGCACGTCTCGTTAAATGGGAGATACCAGCTCTTCCGGCATGGTCAATGGGTAATGATTTTGCGGTTTACAGATATGCCGACATCCTCATGATGAAAGCCGAGGCACTGATGCGTAAAAACGGCGGTAACGCTACCCAGGAAGCCGTTGACCTCGTAAACCAGGTCCGCTCCCGGGCATTTGAAAATCCGGCAGACCATCTATATACTACCGCTACACTCGATATGGATGCACTTCTTGCTGAGAGGGGATGGGAGTTCTATTTCGAACTTGTCAGGAGAAGTGACCTTATCCGCTTCGGGAAATTCGTGCGAGGAGATTGGGAATGGGCAGACCGTTCAAACTCCGGTGATCACCGGAGTGTAATGCCAATTCCGCAGCCGCGTATAAACGCGAATCCAAATCTCAACCAAAATCCGGGTTATTAGGTAGTTGTCCCGTTTTTGGAGCCCCGGCCGCCCGGAAATAACCGGGCGGCTTTTTTTATGGGGTTAGTCGAAATTTTTTAAATTTGCCAAATACAATTAAATGCCATTGTTTCAAACATTATATTAAAACCCGAATCTCTTACCATTAACCCAAACTCTCATAAACCATGAAAACTCTTTTGTTCATATTGCTGCCTGTTTTTTTTCTAATGATCTCATGCGGCCCCGCAAAGCATGAACTCAAGGTAATGACCTTCAATGTAAGGTTTGACAACCCCGCCGACGGCGAGAACCGATGGGAGGCCCGCATACCCATTGTAAGGACATATATGGAGGAGGCTGCACCCGACATCGTGGGCATGCAGGAGGTGCTGGTCAACCAGATTGAAGACCTTCTTGATATCATGCCCGGCTATGCCTATGTGGGTACAGGCAGGGATGACGGCAGGACCGGAGGCGAGTATTCGCCGATCTACTACCGGGAGGACAGGTTTAACCTGCGCGATCACGGACAGTTCTGGCTTTCCGAAACACCTGAGGTTCCGGGAAGCAGAAGCTGGGATGCGGCAATTACCAGGATAGTTACCTGGGCTGCGCTGGAGGACCGGCAAAGCGGCAAAACCATCTACGCATTCAATACACATTTCGACCATCGTGGCGTGCAGGCAAGGCTTAACAGCATAGAGCTCATGGCAGAGCGGATCACAGAAATAGCAGGTGATAAACCGGTAATTACAGTAGGTGATTTCAATATCAGGAAGGAGAGCGACGACTATAAATTCATGGTCAGCACCTTTGCCGACAGGAACGGGCTCACCAATGCTGAGCTTATATCTGAGGCACCGGTAACTGGTGCAGAATCGACGTTTAATGGTTTCCGCACCGACATTGAGCCCAGGGTGATCGATTTTATTTTCGTCGACGGCAATTTCAGTGTATCTTCATACAGGGTGGACGAGGTGATGGAAAACGGCATCTTCATTTCAGATCACTGGCCGGTTGTGGCGGAAGTAAGTTACAGAAATTAAATCAGATACGGTAATTTTCAGCATATATTTGCAATAACCGGTATTAAAGCTATATTTGCCATCTTTTAAAAAAACACAAACAAATGAAGAGAGTAGTAGTTGCAACAGGCGGTGGCGATTGCCCCGGACTGAATGCCGTAATAAGGGCAATTGTTAAAAGGGCTGCCAGGGAAAAGGACTGGGAGATTATCGGCAGCATTAACTCATTTGACGGCCTACTGAAGGAGCCGACAGAGATTGTGGTACTGGACGAAAAAGCTGTGTCAGGTATCCATTTCAGAGGCGGCACCATAATAGGAACAACCAATAAGGGGGGGCCGTTTGCCTGGCCGGTAAAAAACCTTGACGGCACGTGGGGCGCAGTTGACAGGTCTGACGAGATGATGAGGAAGCTCCAGTACATGGGAGTTGATGCTGTGATCAACATCGGCGGGGACGGGTCGCAGAGAATTTCGCAAACGTTTTACGAAAAGGGACTCAAGATAATCGGGGTGCCGAAAACCATCGATAACGACCTTCCCTTTACTGATTTCACCTTCGGGTACCAGACTGCCGTGCAGATCGCAACCGAGGCGGTGGACAAGCTGGTTACCACTGCAGCAAGTCACAATCGTATACTGATCCTTGAGGTGATGGGAAGGGATGCCGGATGGATTGCACTGAGTGCCTCTATTGCAGGTGGAGCTGAGGTTTGCCTGATACCCGAAATACCCTATGATATCGAAAAGGTTAAGGAGCGCCTGGAAACAAGGTTTTCCAGGGGCAAGGGCTTTGCCAACATCATTGTTGCCGAGGGTGCCAAACCCAAAGGCGGCGAGCAGAGCGGCGGAAAGTCCGATGAAGTGGGCTACCATAACGTCAGGCTGGCCGGTGCAGCCGCCCGCCTTGAGGCCGAAATGAAAAATGCCGGCGTAACAGCCGATATAAGGCTTACTGTCCTCGGTCACCTGCAGAGAGGCGGCATACCCCTGGCCTATGACCGCATACTTGCAACCCAGTTCGGAGTAAAGGCATTTGAAATGGTCCTTGATGAGAGGTTCGGCGAAATGGTTGCATACAGGCATCCGAATATTATTTCCATACCCCTGATTGATGCCATACAGAAGAACAAACTGGTGGATGATAAGTCATATCTTCTGAAAACCGCCAAGGGTATAGGTATATCTTTCGGCGACTGAAAAAAATATTTTGAATTGCGAGTCATTTTTCTTTACCTTTATTAACTTAAGTTCCATTAGTTATACAGTCTATTATTCCAAACCAAAAAAATGACAGATATGGAAAGTAAAGGTTTCAATTTCAATGAATTCATCGACAATTCAAAACAGGCCCTCCTGAAGCCGGAGGAGTATTTCAGCTCAATGTCAACTGAAGGCGGACTTGTTACACCATTAATAAAAGCCGTTATCTACGGGGGTGTTGCAGGCATCCTGAACCTCATCTGGAGCCTGCTGAAGATCGGAACAGCAGGCGGAGTGCTGGGAGGAGCCCTTGGAGGGGCAGTCGGCATCCTGGCATTTTTCTGGTCGATATTCGCGGCAGTGATAGGCCTGTTCATTGGGGCGGTCATTATACTCATTCTTGTGGCCATTGCAAGCGGCAAGACCGATTTTGAACCTATTGTGCACGTCCAGGCATCACTGATGGTTATCATGCCGGTGTCGGCATTTATGAATATTTTCAACGGGATACACCCGGTGCTGGGGTCGCTGATGGGCCTGGCCGTAAACCTCTACCTGCTGTGGATGCTGTTCCACGCGATGACAAAAACACTGGGTGCCAGTGTAGATACTTCCAAGATAATCATGTTCGTGCTGGGAGGGATACTTATCCTGTTCTTCTTTATCGGACTGGCGACAAGAAGGATGACGGACAGGTTCATCAGGGATATCCAGCAGTACAGCAATAATGAGCAGGTTCATATTCAAAAAGATAACCCTTTCGGGGAAAAGACCTTCACCGGCTACTCCAGGGGTTTCCCTGCAGGCTGATTAACACCCGGGCCTGCTGGTATCGTAATTAACCACCCGCGGTAACAAAACCGGAACCAACCCGGGAAAAAAGGCCGGGCATTAAAACAGAACCAAAGGGGGTCCCGCAAGGCAGGATCCCTTTTCTTATTTCTTTAAAGTTTTGATAATTTAGCTTCTTTATAAAACAGCCCGGATGGCAGAATTAATTAACAAAGCAAGACGTTTTGGGACAGCCCCGGTATTCTTTACATCAATAGCAACCATCCTTGGGGCAATTCTTTTCCTCAGGTTTGGTTTTGCAACCGGCACTCTCGGTTTCTGGGGAGTGATCCTGATAATTATCGTAAGCCATCTGGTAACACTTCCCGCTGCACTTGCGCTTTCCGAAATAGCAACCAACCAGAAAGTTGAAGGAGGAGGAGTATATTATATCATCTCAAGGTCATTCGGGTTAAATATTGGTGCCACCATCGGTATTACACTCTATCTGGCACAGGCAATAAGTGTAGCATTTTATGTGATTGCCTTTACCGAAACATTTGAACCATTTTTCAATTTTGTACATAACCGGTATAATATACTCCTCCCCAGGCAAGTAATAAGCATTCCTGTAATGGTATTAATATCATATATTATACTTAAAAAAGGAGCCAATCTCGGTATAAAAACACTCTATTTTGTTGTTGCCCTGCTGTTCCTGTCGCTCCTGGTATTTTTCCTGGGAAACACGGGTTATGAGGGCCCGGCCGGATTGATGAACTTTACCTTTCGCAACAGGGATGATTTTTTTTATATCCTGGCAATTATATTTCCAGCTTTTACAGGCATAACAGTAGGCGTGGGGCTTTCGGGCGATCTTAAAAACCCGGGTAAATCAATCCCCCTAGGTACTATCTCGGCAACTATAGTCGGGATGCTTGTCTATTTCCTGGTTACATGGAAACTTGCATCATCTGCCAGTCCCCAGGACCTGCTTGACGACCAGCTGATCATGGCCAGAATAGCGCTTTTCGGAGCTGTTCTGATACCTCTCGGACTTGCGGCTTCAACTCTTTCATCAGCCCTCGGATCTGTTCTCGTCGCCCCGAGAACGCTGCAGGCTTTGAGTATTGACAGATCCCTGCCTGGAAGAAGGTTCAACTATCTTTTCTCAAGGGGAAAAAGTGAAACAAATGAGCCTTTTAATGCCGCGATCATTACCTGCATTGTGGCAATGGCTTTTGTATTTATCGGCAACCTTAATACGGTGGCACAGGTGATCACCATATTTTTCATGGTTACCTACAGCTCTCTCTGCCTTATTTCGTTTCTTAACCATTTCGGCTCAGATCCATCCTACAGGCCGCTCTTCAAATCACGATGGTATGTATCGCTGACCGGCTTTCTTGTAAGCGTATGGCTGATGTTTATGATCAACGTCACGGCAGCTATCATCGCATTGGGAATAATGATTATCATCTATACTTCAATTTCCAATCATCATTCTGATCGTAAGGGTCTTGAGGTAATATTCCAGGGAGCAATATTCCAGCTGTCAAGAAAAATACAGGTATATCTGCAAAAATCAAAAAAGATTCAGACCAGTTCCTGGCGCCCGGCGGTCGTGTGCGTATCAAAGAACACCTTTGACAGGCCTAAACCTTTTGAGCTGATAACCTGGATATCCCACAGGTACGGGTTCGCAACCTATATTCACCTGATTGAGGGGTATTTCTCCAAATCAACAAATGAAAAGTCGGCCGAAGAGCTTGCCAAACTGATTAAGCTCTCTGACCTGGAAGAGAGCAATGTGTATGTTGACACGCTCATATCGCCATCATATACCTCTGCCATTGCCCAGATAATACAGCTTCCGGGCATATCAGGCATGGAGAACAACATGGCCCTGTTTGAGTACGAGCAGGGCAATCATAAGGAACTTGCAAAGATAATAGACAATTATGCCCTGGTCAAGGCCGGAAACTTCGATGTATGCATCTTCGCCAACTCGCAAAAGGCAATTAACTTCAAACAGGGCATCCATGTATGGATAAAACCCACCGATTCTGAAAATGCCAACCTGATGATACTTATCTCCTATATCATACTGGGTCACCCGGACTGGAGGAAGGGTTTCATCAAGATATTCAGCCTCTGCCGGGAAGCTGAGAAGCAGAAGACATGGGACCAGATAGTTGAGCTCATACACGGAGGAAGGCTTCCCATCTCCCTGCACAACGTCGAAATAATAACCATGGAGGATGATGTCAACCCAAAGAATCTTATCACTGAAAGATCTGCCAACGCAGGCCTCACACTTATAGGGTTCAGGGGAGAGATGGTAAAGCAGGTGGGTGAAGATTTTTTCAGAGGCCATGAGGGGATTGGAGATGTAATATTTGTTAATGCAAACAAATACAAGGAAATCAAGTGAACCACAAATCAGGATACAGGGTAAATCCTGCCAGGGTGTTTCAGCTAAACAGCGGCGCGCACAGGAAGGGGCCGGTGATTTACTGGATGAGCCGCGACCAGAGGGCCGGCGACAACTGGGCTCTGCTTTATGCCGCCCAGCTGGCTCAGGAGACAGGCTCTTTACCTGTAGTTGCCTATGCACTTACAGAAAAATACCCGGGGGCAAATGCGAGGCATTATGGATTTATGTTGCGGGGACTGGCGGGGGTGGAGAAGAAGCTTATGGCAAAGGGCATACCTTTCCGGCTGCTTACGGGAAACCCTCCCGGAGCTGTAGCAAGACTTGCACATGTTGTAAGCGCCTCAGCGGTTGTAACCGATTTTGACCCCCTGAGGATCAAAAAGGAATGGAAAAAGGAGCTACTCAGACAGATCAGTATTCCGCTCTATGAGGTTGATGCCCACAATATAGTGCCCTGCCGCGCCGCATCCGGCAAGCAGGAGTTCGGGGCATATACCCTGAGGCCAAAGATCAGGAAACTTCTTGAGGAGTTCATGGATGAATTCCCGGATCTGCCCTTGTTTGGCAAGCGGGGCAATGACAACCCTGAAAGTGCTCAGGAAAACTATGGTCCCGGTCGGCCGGCTGATGGTAAAGAGGAACTGAACGGAGGCAGCCGGCTGCCAGGCGAAATCTTTATTCCGGCTGAAGATGGCAGGTCGATGGACTGGCACAGGATTATACCCGGCTTCCTTAATAAAACCGACACCTCGGTTAAAGAGATAGAAACCATTGTTCCCGGAGAAGATGCTGCCATGGATGCATTCGGCTCCTTTATGCAGGAGCGGCTCCCAGCGTACGGTGACCACCGCAATGATCCAAATGCGGGTGCTGTATCGGGTATGTCGGCCTATCTGCATTTCGGACAAATTTCAGCGCAGCGGATGGCGCTGGAGATACTCAAAAACTTTCCGAAAAACCCCTCGGGCGATTCTTTTCTCGAAGAGCTGATAGTCAGAAAGGAGCTCTCAGACAACCTCTGCCACTATAATGACCACTATGATTCTTTTGAAGGCTTCCCCGAATGGGCCAGAAAGACCCTGGACAGCCACAGGAAGGATGAAAGAGAGTACCTGTATGACAGGGAGCAGTTTGAGCTTGCCGATACACATGACCCGCTCTGGAATGCAGCACAGGCTGAAATGGTAAATACCGGTAAAATGCACGGATACATGAGGATGTACTGGGCAAAGAAGATACTGGAATGGACCCCTTCTCCCGAGGAGGCCCTGGCAACTGCAATTTACCTGAATGACAAATACGAGCTTGACGGCCGCGATCCCAACGGATACACCGGCTGTGCCTGGTCCATCGGCGGGATGCACGACAGGGCGTGGGGTGAAAGGCCGGTCTTCGGAAAGATAAGATATATGAACGACAGAGGTGCCAGGCGAAAATTTAATACAGATCTTTACATAAATAATTTTCAACTTTGAAATACCTGTATCCTGATCTGCAAATCAGCAGCCAAACATTTTAAATCAACTTTACAATGAATAAAAGAGGACTTTCACCGGAAATTGCAGCCATTATCTTACTGTTAATGCTATCAGCTTTCAGTTGCACTAACAGGGAGTTACACAGGTTGAACGTGATCGTGGAACTTGATATCGGAGAATCGAAAGATGTTAAGTTAATAAATGGTGATATAGTGAATATATCACTGCTGGGAGTAAAAATTGAACGTGACAGTCTCCGTGGTGCCATACGTTCAGCATATGTTAATGTTTCCGTTGACGGAAAAGAGATTACAATTGGTTCTGGTAATTACCATTTGCCGGTTACTGCCGGAAAGGTTAAGATTGACTGTCCTGTCATTAAAGAACAAACCAAATCAAATTATTACAGGTTTGACGGGGTGCTGCAGAAAGATGCACGTTTGAGGCTCTGGCCGGAAGACTCTCCGTATATCCAGCCCGGGACATTCGGATACCCTCTACGGCAGGCATGGTTTGCAAACAGGATGCAGTCTCAGAATGAACTTGCCGGATTAGGCTGGGCTGAAAACCTGGAAAGTTTAAATCATGGTTATCATCCAACTCATGATTTCGGAGGAGCAGAGGGTATGGATGAAATAATAGCTGCAACTGATGGGCTTGTCGTTTCTTCCAGCAATGAAGTTCTCGGGGGATATGAAGACCTGCCGGGAGATGTAAGGCCGGATGTAGTCTGGATAGTTGATGGCCGGGGATGGTACTACCGTTACAGTCACCTTAACAGTATTGAACCTGATGTTATCCCGGGAGCAAGGGTCAGGATCGGTCAGAAAATCGGGTATATGGGTAAGCAGGGTGGTAGCGGAGGCTGGGTGCATCTGCATTTTGGGGT
>SLMM01000166.1 GCA_007133565.1 Bacteroidales bacterium | reverse complement strand
CGGATTATGTCCGTTTACGGACACAAATTCCTGCTTACGTACACCTCACAAATACCCTCGCAAACACCAATATGCTTTTTTTTAGCATCTTACAAACTATGGCCTGTAATTTGATAAAAAAACGGCTGAGCAGCATCCAGGTGTGATGTATAACCATTCAACCGGAAAATATCGCTGTTCATCAGGAAAAATTTTCCTGAAAAGATTAGAAACAACAATTTTGTTACAAATAAATAAAACTATCAACCATGGAAACTGCAAACAAAAACAAAACTTACGAAAACCCGACGAGAATATGCGCGGAGATGTTTGTGAGATATCAGGACATTAAAACGCACCTGCTTTTGTATCTCTTCATTGCACTGGAATGGATCACAGGGCCGTTGAAAGACAGGGAGAACAGCTATACAACAGATATAGGGCTTTCATAATATCACCGGCCCGCTATGGCAAATAATCAGCATAAATTCAGTAATAAACCATCCAACAAGAAATCATCAGGAACCAAATGAAGACCTCGATCATTAGCAAGGCTGTCATCACGAGCTTTATCATAACAGCACTGTTTTTTTCCGCGAAAGCTTATTCACAGGAAATGACCCAGACCTTCCGCGGCAGGGTGCTGGATGCCTACACTGAATTGCCACTTCCGGGAGCAACAATCGTGGTGCTTGGCAGCGATCCTCTAAGGGGCACGGCCACCAACGGGAACGGCGAATTCAGAATTGACGGCCTGCCGCTGGGACGGATCAACATACAGGTGAGCATGGTAGGCTACCAGCCGGCTGTTCTTAACAACCTGCTGCTCAGATCAGGCAGGGAACTGGTTATGGATATTGTCCTGGAAGAACAGGTTTACACCATGGATGATGTGACGGTGCGGCCCGATATCAGGAAAGATCAGGCAATAAACGAGATGGCCGTGGTAAGCGCCCGTTCATTTACCATTGACGAGACCGAGCGCTATGCAGGCAGCCTCGGAGATCCCTCACGAATGGCGGCAAACTTTGCCGGGGTCACCTCGGTATCCGATCAGCGCAATGATATCGTCATAAGGGGGAATTCGCCACTGGGACTGCTATGGCGGCTCGAGGGAATTGAGATCCCCAACCCCAACCACTTCGGCTCGATAGGATCTACCGGGGGGCCGATAAGCATGCTCAACATTAACCACCTTACCAACTCCGATTTTTATACCGGTGCCTTCCCGGCCGAATATGGAAATGCCATGGCAGGCGCATTCGACATCAGGATGCGCAACGGCAACAACCAGAAGCATGAATTCATGGGGCAGGTGGGCTTTAACGGTTTTGAGCTCGGGGCCGAGGGGCCGTTTTCTCCGAACAGCCATGCATCCTACATGGCAAACTTCCGCTACAGCACAATGGAAGTACTTCATGCAGCAGGGATGGATTTTGGAACAGGGACGGCAATACCGCAATACAAGGATCTCTCCTTCAAGGTAAACGTGCCGCTTGAGCGGGGCCGCCTGTCGGTATTCGGACTTGGCGGTGACAACAGCATCGCGATGCTGGCAAGCCAGGACGAGGACTCGCAGTTCGGGTTTTCCGGGCTTGACCTGTACAACAGCAACCGTATGGGTGTCCTGGGGGTCAGCCATGTACATTATCTTACCGACGATGCCCGCTTTACAAATACAATTGCCGTATCGGGAATAGAGAGCACCGCCGATATTTTTGACCTGAGCTTTGACCCTGATAACCAGAGGATCAAGGAGGTACTGGGTGAGGTCAAGTACACATTTTCTTCGAAATACTCACACCGCTTTAACTCCCGCAATTATCTCAACACGGGATTTGTCTACGATTTCTACGATGTTAGCTATAAAGGCATGCAGCTTGACCCTTCCGGGGAAAAGTACGTGCACTACCTGAATAATTCCGGAACCATGGGTTTTGCCAGGCTGTTCACCGAGTGGCAGCACCGGTTTTCGGATGAGTTGTCGGTCTCAACCGGATTACATACTGCAAGGCTTTTCATGAACAACAGCTATGCTGTAGAGCCGAGACTCGGACTGAAATGGGAGTTCATCAAGGGACAGTCGCTGAACCTGGGTGCGGGGATGCACAGCCAGACACAGATGAAAGCGGTATATTTCAGCCAGCGCCTTACCGACACCCTGAATATGGTATATGAGAAGACTAACCGGGATCTGGACTTTTCACGCTCCATTCACCTGGTGGCAGGATATGACAGGCTGCTGGGCGATGAGCACAGGCTGAAGCTGGAGGTCTATTACCAGAGACTCTACAACATTCCTGTAGCATGGCGCAGGCCTGAATTTTCGCTGATGAACCAGGGCGGCGGCTTCGGTTTCCAACTGTATGACAATATGGAAAACTCCGGTACAGGAGAAAACAAAGGCATTGAACTTACACTCGAAAAGTTTCTCAACAAGGGATTCTATTACCTTATGACAGCATCAGTATTTGATTCAGGATACCGCGGATATGACGGTGTATGGCGCAATTCAGCATTCAACAACAATTTTGTTTTCAATGCCCTTGCCGGCTATGAATGGAGGGTTGGAAGGAACT
>SLMM01000092.1 GCA_007133565.1 Bacteroidales bacterium | reverse complement strand
GAGCGATGAAGATTATTGCAGCATGTGCGGCAATTTGTGTGCGGTTAAAACAGACAAGGGAATTGAATAGGTATTTTCTTACCATAGCAGCTTCAGACAGCAGCGGGGGCGCCGGTATACAACAGGATATCAGGGTTGCCGGAGAGCTTGGGTACCGGACCCTCAGTGCTGTTACCGGTATAACCGTGCAGGATTACAACCAACTGTACTGCGTTGAGCCGGTGAGGCCGTCAATAGTTTCGATGCAGGCGGACAGGTGTCTGTCATCTTTCGCCGTGAGTGCAGTAAAGATCGGTGCGTTGTGCAGCGCTCCAAACGTAGAGGCTGTTGCACAATGCCTGCAAAAGCATTCTCCCCGTCACGTTGTTCTGGATCCTGTACTGTCATCATCCGGGGGCTCAGCTCTGTTTCCCTTGGAATCAGTCCACGAACTGACAGATGAGTTATTTCCGCTTACCAGTGTTGTCACACCGAACAAGCCTGAATTTGAAATACTCACCGGCGAAGAGATTGATACAATTGAGCAGGGAGCCACAATTGCAGAGACCTTTTGCAGGAGCTGGAACACTTCGATACTACTGAAAGGAGGACACTTTGGCCATAAAATGATCAGGGAGGCTCTGGTAACCGCCGACGGCACAGTGTTTTTTGAGCGGAAACGGCTGAAATTCGGCTACGACCACGGAACAGGCTGCACCTTTTCAACGGCCCTGGCATGCTTCCTTGGGAACGGGCTCCCCCTGCCGGAAGCCTATCACCAGGCTTCCGGATATCTTGTCAGGCATTTCGGAGAATGATAACTGCCTTCCTGTTTTAATCAGGGTCTTTCGGCAATGACCGGGTTGTCCATTACCACAAAAAAGTCGTTGATGATCCCGTAAATGTCAAACCACTCCCAGATGGTGATCTTGCGGGGGTTATCCGGCCGCTCGACCCATTGCCTGTCAATATAGATGGGGGCGGGGTGCTCGTAGCTCTCAGCCCAGTCGGGGTTCTTCACAATTGCCACTGCAGCCTGGTCGAAGAGAGGCCTGCTGGGCGGGTTGCCCCACATACCGTAATGCTCGAACAAGTTTGCCGAGTAGTCGCCCCATGTATAGAACTCGCCGCCGTGACGGCCGGTCACTGGTTCTGATATACGCGGCCCCTTGCCTGGCATTCTGTGAAGTATCTGCGCCTGGGTAACCTTGACGGCATCTGTGCCTGAAGGATCGCCGTAGCGGACCGTAACCATCTCAAAGGGCACATCCTGGTCCAGAATATAGTTCATAGAGCCTATGCACCAGTCCTGGTTATGCTCACCGGGCCTGGGATAGTTTGAACCGAGCCATACTATCCTGACATTTTCTGCAATTGCAGGTTCTTTTAAAAGTGCCAGAGCAATGTTGGTCAGTTTGCCCACGGGCAGTAGTATCAGCTCTTGTCCCCGTTCCTTCAGCGCCTCCTCAATTATGAAGTTGACTGCCTCGTGCCCGTCGAATTCCGGCTCATGGATATGGTCTTTTATTTCCTCGAAAGAGCCCTGGGCACCTGTAAAAAGAGGTATGCTGTTCCACACGCCGCACAGCTGCATGACCCGTTTCGCTTCGTCGTAATGATCGCTTACCGGCGAGAATGTGACTCCGTCAACGGGACTGCTTGTTGCATTTACTGTTACACCCTCTACGGCGAAGACATCGCCGCTGAAAAGCAGGTATGCCAGTGCGTGCTGGTCATCTACCTCGTTATCGGCGTCGGTATCGAAAATTACATGGTGCCTGAAGACCGGTTCTTCAGCTTTTTCAGGAGCTTCGGTGCAGGATAAAGTGGCGGTTCCGAAAACAATGATCATCGCGGCAAGGTGAACACCCAAACCGCTGAATTCATTAATCATTCTGATAATTGATCTTTTCATTTTTTAAAGGGTTTAAGATTAAACATTATATTGCATTATTATTGTCCTTATCTTCCAAATTTATATGGCATTTACCTAAAATCACCCGGCTACCTGGCTGAACCTGCATTTTAATCCCTTCCGGCCGTCCATTCAATGGCTCCCTTAATGTGTTTCAAAAATAAAGGATCGGAGTAGAGTTCTTCGGGATGGCCCAGCGCCGTTTGAAGAACCCTTCCCTCTCCTGCATAACGGTACCATACCAGGGGGTGATCTCCCATGCGCTGCTCTGCATCGGGAAACCATTCGTTGTTGTCAACATCGTAGCTTGACTCGTCGATGGATATCAGCACGTTTACTTCATCGCGGGGATTCCGGTTAAAGCTGTACCATTCATCTTCAATGATCCAGACTGAGTCCGGCAGGAACGATGTGGCAGGATGGGTGCGGTCTTCAATGATCAGTTTCCCCTGCATTACCGGAGGGTGTCCTATAAATTTTGCACCCATCACATCCATAAACCAGTCCCAGTCATTTTCAGTAACTGTACCTGTATGGATTGTAAGCAATCCTCCGCCATCCTCAACAAAGCTTTGAATGGCCTGTTTCTCACCGTCGCCGAAAATATCGCCGGTAGTCTGAAGAAAGATCACCAGGTCGAGGGTATCAAGGCTGGCCGTTGAAAAGTAAAGCGAGTCTTCGGTGTGATACAGTTGCCAGCCGTTTTCTGCAGCCATCTGCTGAAGCGCTTTAACAGCCACCCCGATATT
>SLMM01000199.1 GCA_007133565.1 Bacteroidales bacterium | reverse complement strand
CCGTTCCGGGTATCACCTGGTTCTTTTCAAGGTCGAAGTCCCATATCTTGATAACCCGGTGCCCTGAGTAGAGCTCCTTCCCCTCATCGGGTGCATCATTGTGCACAACATAAGCCTTACCGTCATCATCAAAGAACAGGGACGGATCTATCCCGTTAAAATTAAGCTTATAGGGATCGCTCCATCCTTCAAACGGATCTTTGGTCGTCACGACCATATTCCCGAAATCGCCCGCGAACTGTGTTGTGATCATGTAGAATGTCTCATTATGAGGATTGAATTTTATTGCAGGAGCAAAAACCCCGGCACTAATTCCGGTATGTTCCACCTTCAGCTGCGAAGGCCTGTCAAGCACATGCCCGATCTGCCTCCAGTTAACCAGGTCATTCGAATGGAAGATAGGAACTCCAGGCAACATGGCAAAAGAAGAATGCACCATGAAATAATCATCTCCATGCCTGATAATCGCCGGATCGGGATAACATCCCTGCAGTATGGGAGTGTAAAACTCATCCGGTTCAAGCGGATGGTCTTTATAAACCTGGTCGTCTCCCTGGTAAATAAATTGCGAAAATACAGGTCCGTTACCTGCAGAACCACTTTGACCATGAAGATCTGCCATGCAGAATACCGCAGCTAATACGCCAATTAATAACACTTGCAACTTACTCATAATGATTTACTTGGTTTCTTATTCAAAATATTATGTTATTGTTCCTTTATATCATCGCTTACGCGGAAGTGAACGAAATCAGCATAACCACCGGGCTCGATGGTTGCATAATTGAACAGTCCGAATCGGTATCCCATGAAATGCGGAAGGGTATATGCCATCTGAAGCTCTGAACCGATCCGGCTCCAGGATTCTCCGTCAACACTGTAATAGAACCTGGCAATGTCTGCCAGATCCCGAAAATCGCATTCGGCTTTCAGGTAAACCCTGTCCCCGTCCAGAGGAACACGCCCGATCTCTAAGGGACTGCCTGAATCGGCATTAACCATTACGACCGATTTGCTTCCGTTTTCATACATTACGCCAACCAATCCGTATCTCTGCTGCAACAGGGCGAGACCTGCAAAGTCACCCTCCTTCATTCCTGACACATCAATGCTGACCTCGCCGGTGCACACCGGTCCGATGGTCCTCTGGGTCAATGTGTTCCTGGCCATCACAAATGAGGTGTCAACACGTCCGGTTGTCAGCCGCAGGTAACCCTCCTCCCGGTTTACCGACCATAGTGAGTTGTCAGGGTTGTGGTTCCACTGCCATACAAGGGGCAGGTCAGGCTCCCAAATGCTTCTGGTAAAATCGTCAGAGGCTACGATCCCGGGTATAAGGCCTCTGTGGGCAGGAAGATCGAGCAGGTCGGGTACCCTGCCGTCCACGCCCAGCACGGGCCAGCCATCCTCCCATTTCACAGGCACAATATAGGGTGTGCGGCCCACCGACCCGTAGTCCCGGAACAGGTAGGCAAACCATTCACCGTCAGGAGTATCAATAAGTCCCCCCTGCGCGATACCCCGGTCAGCGAGCGCCATCCGGCCCTCATAGGGACCTGTAATCTCGTCAGCCCTGTGAATGATTACTGTCCTCATCCCTCCCCTCGGCCATGCAATATTGAAAAGATAGTACCGGCCGTCGACTTTGAAAAGCTGGGAACCCTCGGCAGGCAATATCAGGTCATCGGCGGCAGGTGCGCTTGCATTCCCGATCAGCACCCTTTCGGTGCCCTCTTTTACCCCCGTAAGATCATCCTTAAGTTCAACCATCATCAGCCTGCCCACTCCCCATATCATGTAAATGCGGCCATCATCGTCAAAATAGATGGTATGGTCATGATAGGACGGACTGAATGAGATAGTCTCCCAGGGCCCGTTCTCAATGTCATCTGTTTTGAAGATATAGGTCTTCCCGGTTGTACCTGAAAAGGTGCTTACATAGAAGGTCCCGTTATGGTACCTCATACCCGGGGCCCATGATCCGCGGCCGTAAGCATACCTGCCCCCTTCAAGGTTCAGGGGGTCGATGTCTTCAAGGATGTCATATGCATAATTTACAATCTCCCAGTTTACAAGATCGGTCGATCTCATGATGGGGACTCCCGGACTCATATGCATGGTGGTGCTGGCCATGTAGTATGTGTCGCCAACCCTCACGATCGATGCGTCGGGCACGTCGGCGTGAATGACCGGGTTCTGTGGCTCAGTAACAGGGTTACGGCGCTCAGTAACCAGATTCCGGGACCCACTAACCTGGCTCCGGCGCTCAGCAGCCTGTCCGCATCCAATACTGAGAAGCAGTCCCATGCCAACGGCAAGCAAATCAAAGGCTTTCCAGGCCGGCTTAAAGGGTGCTGTATAGTACATAAGCATCATTAACGAAGGCAATAATAAATAAAAAGTGTAAAAAATACAATTATTATTGTTCGATTTAACAAAGTATGACTGTAATCACCTGGCAGAAAATAAGGCCAGCCGCCACCATTCGAATTGATGGCCGAAGGACCCGGCAGTGGTTACAGCCTCAATACCTGACTGTTTTTGCAGCCTGAAAACCCGGCGGCGTTGTGATTGTCCTATTACCAGGCAGTCCTTGCAGTCTTAAAACCCAGCGAAATTGGAAGCCTGCAAACTTTTTCTGAAAAAAAATGAAAAT
>SLMM01000182.1 GCA_007133565.1 Bacteroidales bacterium | reverse complement strand
TTTCCCAGCCCTGGAGAGGGGTTATCCGGAAAGCAATCGAATCGCCTGCAAAAAGGGCAACCATCGTCCAGCGTGATCCGGAGTAGGGTATCCTCCCGAAATCCATTATCCTTGAAAGATCCTCCATGTCAATATCGTAAAGGTACAGAGATGCGTTCCTGTATCTCGTTATGGGAGTTTCAGGAAGCCCTTTTGCCGGCCTCATTGCCCGCATAAACGAATAAAACAGAACCTTTGTCGAATCTTCATTGAAGCTGCCTCCGCGGGCTGCGGTTCTCCTTATCTGCATCTCGCCGTAGCAACCAGGGAGTATGACATTAAAAGCAAGGAGCAGTAGCAGCAAGATCAGTGAGGGCTTAAGCCCGGACTCAAAAGAAAAAAATTTTGCCATAATTTAATTGGCAAGTTATTAAAATATCCTGCCAAACCAAAAGAAACAGTCATTCATCCGGCATAACCCTATGCACCCCGGCTAAGCTGCCCGAGAGCCGTCTTAAGGTCTCTTACCGGCAATTTACAGCGTCCCATGGTGCACAGGTAAAACCATGTCTCTCCCGCCTTGTGCCTCCCTTCGAAAAGGGGAATAGCATCATTTTCCGACTCTGAAGCGGCCAGTGCAATTTCAGGCAGGTACATCCGGCCGGCCTTTAGTGCATCTTCATGAGCACCTTCGCCGGTAATTACCAGCGTATGAAAGCCGTATGCCCTGTGCAGAAAAAGTCGTGACCAGTTGGTATAGTTGATGGGATATTTTTTCAGTTGGGGGGCAATTGCAGCCAGCATTTGCAGGCTGCGCTTCTCCCATCCGGGTTTCTCAAAATACGCCGCCAGCCGGTACAGGTTATGAGCCATCACGCTGTTGGACGAAGGTATCACGTTGTCGGGCAGTTCATAAAACGGCGCCTTCAGTTTCTCTCCCTTGTCGGACGAAAAGGGAAACATATCATTCTCTCCTGCCGTGAAATTTTCGAGAACATAATCTGTCAGATCCCTTGCCCTGAGGAGGTATCGGGATACGGAGGTGACCTCGTAAAGCCGGATGAGGGCCGACACAAGCTGGGCATAATCCTCCAAAAAGGCGTCGATCGAGGGATTCGTGCCGTTAAGGCATCTGAATAACTTCCCTTCAGGCGATAAAGAATTTTCCAGTATGAAATCGGCAGCCCTTGCAGCCATACGCAGGAACCTGCCTTCTCCGAATGCAGAATAAGCTTCTGCCAGCCCATTAATCATCAGGGCATTCCATGACACCAGGACCTTGTCGTCCAGCAAGGGCCTCTCCCGCCCTGAACGCGCTTCAAGCAGCCTGGCATTTGCCCTGTCCACCAGGTCCTTCAGGTGCTGGACGTCCATGCCATGACGGGATGCGAAATCATGGTCAGTTTCATCCCTCAGCAGGATATTGTTCCCGTTCTCCCAGTACCCTTTTTTACCGACACAATAGTATTCATGTATCAGAGGAGCGCCGTCACCCAGAACACGTTCAGTCTCCTCTTTTTTCCATACGTAAAATCTCCCTTCCTCCCCTTCACTGTCCGCATCCAGAGCAGTATAGAAAGTCCCCTCCGGAGCTGTCATCTCTCTTTCAACGAACCCGGCCGTAAGGTATACAACATCTCTTAGAATATCCTTCCTCAGTACTTTCCAGGCATTTGCATACAACGACAAAAGCTGCCCGTTGTCATATAACATCTTTTCAAAATGAGGAACCTTCCATTTTTCATCGGTCGAATAACGGGCAAATCCTCCACCGACCTGATCATATATGCCCCCCATAGCCATCTTCTCAAGGGTCAGTTCTACCTGTTCAAGTGCCTCTTTACTGCCGTTCAGGTAATGGTAGTGAAGAAGAAACTCAAGGTTGGCCGGCAGCGGAAACTTGGGAGCGTGAAGCGTTCCTCCCTCCTCCCTGTCCATGTGATCCATCACTCCTTCATAGATATTAGCAGCAAAATCTTCATCAAACTGGTTTTCCTGTTCTGAAGGCCCTGTCAGAACTGACGATACAATACCCTGCGTTAACTGCCCGGCCTGTTCCTCAAGATCGTTCCTCCGTTCACTGTAGAGGTCGGTTACCTGAAGCAATATGCTTTTCCACTGATCCCTCCTGAAATAGGTCCCTCCCCAGAAAGGCCGGGTGTCGGGCAGGGCGAAACAGTTAAGGGGCCAGCCGCCCTGCCTGGTAAGAAGCTGAACTGCCGTCATGTACATATGGTCAATATCGGGACGCTCTTCACGATCCACCTTGATACACACAAAATGACGGTTCATTATCTCTGCAATTTCGTGATTCTCAAAGCTCTCCCTCTCCATAACGTGGCACCAGTGGCATGACGAATAACCGATACTCACAAGTATGGGTTTATCTTCGGCGGCAGCCTTTTCAAGAGCCTCCCTGCCCCACGGATACCAGTCCACCGGATTATGAAGGTGCTGCAAAAGGTACGGGCTTGTCTGCCCCTTGAGATGATTTTGCCTGTTTGTGCTTTGCATAGTTTTCCTTTTTTTAGTGTTGAGCTTCTTAAATAATTAACAAAAGCCTTGCTTAAATGTTTTGGCAGTATGAGTAAAGTGACAGAATGAACAACTGACCCTGATTCCTGTTTAAAGTCTGTATAAACCTAAATTTTTTCTGATGACAACAATACAGACATGGATGAGGGCACTGCGAACCATACCACGCATTGACCGTGCTGAATGGGACAATTATGATATTATTTCACGCTGGCTGGTAGCCACCCGTTCTGCAGTATTTGTGATGACTGCCATATCTGCCATGATAGGCGGCATCCTGGCATGGAAGGACGGCAACGTTAACTGGGTTTTCTTCATGGTGGCATTGCTGGGGCTGATCTTTGCACATGCATCCAACAACCTGATCAATGACCTGGTAGATTATAACAAGGGCATTGATGTGAACAACTACTACCGTTCTCAATACGGCCCGCAGCCACTGGAAAACGGTTTTCTGACAAAACCGGCATTTTACAGGTATATAGGCATCACATTGTTGCTTGCAATTGCTGCCGGCATCTACCTTGTAATGAATACAGGGCCTCTTACGCCCATACTGGCGTTTCTGGGACTCTTTTTCCTGCTGTTCTATACCTGGCCGCTCAAATATATCGGAATGGGCGAACCGACTGTAATACTTGTATGGGGTCCGCTGATGATAGGAGGAACCTATTACGTTACAGGAGGATCGGTATGGAGCTGGGAGGTTGCGCTGATCGGACTGGTATATGCCATAGGCCCTACATCAGTGCTTTTTGGAAAACACACCGACAAGCTCAACGAAGATAAGAAGAAAGGTGTAAATACCCTGCCTGTGATCCTGGGCGAGAAGGTTGCCAGGTATACCAACGTGGGAATGTGGATTTCACAGTACATACTTGTCGGCGCACTGGTTGCCAACGGAACAGTAAGTCCCGTCATGCTGATAACACTGCTTGCCATACCAAAACTTATGTGGGCATACAGGGTGTATGCGAAACCCAGGCCTGATTCAGCGCCCGATGACCTGCCCCCGGGAGTATGGCCACTTTACTTGTCGGCTCATGCATTCAACTACAATAAGAGTTTTGGGGGACTTTTCCTGCTCGGGTTGATTGCAGACACCATACTGTTTAAAACCGGCTGGTATTTTGTGTTCTGATGTTTGGATTTGTTTATATTTAGCAACAAATTCAAAACCCCATTATATGCGATTGAAGTATGTATTTGCCGTGATGATTTCGATCACCGTTGCAGGCTGTGCCGAACTGCGTCAAATTGCAGAGCAGTTTGAATCGCCGAGGCCTTTGACCAACCAGGAGGTGATTGACGGACTGAAGCAGGCGCTGACCATAGGAGCCGACTCTGCAGCCTCAAGGCTTGCGGCTACCGACGGGTACTACCGCGACCAGGCTGTCAGGATCCTTCTGCCACCCGAAGCAGAGATAATCACCGAAAACCTGTCGCTGATTCCGGGCGGCGACAAGCTGGTTGAAGATCTCATCCTCCGGATAAACAGGGCAGCCGAGGATGCAGCAAGGGAGGCCGCCCCGATATTTGCTGCCGCAGTGCGCGGCATGACCATACAGGATGGTTTTGCCATCCTAAGAGGCGAAAACGATGCTGCAACCCAGTATCTCATGTCAGCTACCTGGAACGAATTGTACGGGTTGTACCAGCCTCGTATAAAAAGCTCGGTCGACAGGCCCGTTGCAGGCAACATTTCAGCCGGCGAAACCTGGGATGTGCTGATAGGGCAGTGGAACAGGATTGCCAACTCTGCAGTTGGAAGGATGTCTGACCTCAGGCCTGTTGATGTGGAACTGGACAGGTACCTTACTGAAAGGGCGCTTGACGGACTTTTTCTAAAACTTGCAGAACAGGAAGAGCTTATCCGAATAAATCCGGCTGCCAGGGTAACCGACCTGCTCAGGAGAGTGTTCGGTCAGGGCTGACGTGCAGGATAACCGTCTTGATCCAGGTGCTGGTTAACTTCAGATAAGATCTTCCTGGTAAGATCACCGGAAAATTTTACCGGAGAGAATTCATTTATCCCGTTTTCAGACATCAGATCAGACCTCAAACGTTCCAGCGCGGTTTGCAGCACAAGGTCGTGATCGAATGCCAGAGGCGGCACATCGCCTGTCCTGAACCACCGGGCACCGGCAGCATCATCGCCGGCAACAGGATCCGCATCTTCCATCTTCACCACAGTATAAAATACAACAGATATCACTCTCCCCCTCGGGTCACGGTCCACTCCGCTGAAAGCACCAAGCTGCCTGAGCTTAATGTTGCCAATACCAGTCTCCTCCTTAAGTTCGCGTATTGCGCACTGCTCAGCGGTTTCATCCATATTAAGGAACCCCCCCGGAAAGGCCCAACGGCCTTTCCAGGGCTCTTTGCCCCTTTCTATCAGCAGCACATTCAGATACTGACCGTCATAACCAAACAACACACAATCGGCACTTACGGCAGGCCTTGGGTAATCATAACAGAACTTGCCCATAATGCGGTAGTTTTATCTTCTTCTATTTGCCTTCTTAACCAGGTTTAACCGGTACAGATGATTTTCAAAGTTAATTAATATTTTGTCGAACTTGAGAACAACAACATCAAAGCCGGCGATATCTGTTACTGACGTTCTGACAGCCTGCACCAGGGCAATGCACAAACCGGATGCGACTTTTGCAGGAGAGCTGGCTGAATTTCTGCAAAATCCTTTGTTATGAGGCTTCAGTGGACTAAATTGCACTGTGAACCTTTTAAAACTACAATAATGCACTTATGATAAAACCTGATTTTGACTTGAGCGGAAAGGTTGCCGTTGTTACAGGGGGCGGCGGTGTGCTTGGAAGTAATGTGGGGGGGGGACTGCTTCGGGCGGGTGCTAAGGTGTTAATCACTGATATCAGCAAAAAGAAGCTGGAAGAGAAGCATACCGCACTTTCCCCCCTGGGAGAACTCTCATCAACGGTATGCGACGTGCTGGATATCGAAAGCCTTCAGGAAGTCCTGAACAGGGTTGTGGGCGACTGGGGACGGATTGATATCCTCGTCAACGCGGCCGGGGGCAACATGCCCGGAGCAACGCTTCCCCCTGATAAGAGTATTTTTGACATGAAGATAGAGGACTTCAGGAGAGTCAATGAGCTCAACCTCGACGGGACCGTACTGCCATGTATGGTGTTTGGCAAGGCAATGGCGGTAACAGGAAAGGGCAGCATAATAAACATTTCCTCTATGGCTGCAGATTCGGCAATCACCCGTGTGCCCGGCTATTCTGCGGCAAAATCAGGTATAAACATATTCACAAAGTGGCTGGCTGTTGAGCTTGCCTCTAAATTCAGCGATAAAATAAGAGTAAATGCAATAGCTCCGGGGTTCTTTATAGGCGACCAGAACAGGGCGGTGCTTCTCAATCCTGACGGCAGCTATACGGAGCGCAGTGAAAAGATACTGGCAAGGACCCCGATGAAACGGTTTGGCGACATTTCCGAACTGAACGGAATTGTCCGGTTCCTTTGCAGTGACGAGGCAAGCTTCATAACCGGAGCCGTTATCCCGGTAGACGGGGGATTTAGTGCATTCAGCGGTGTATAACGGGAATTAACAGAACAGGGATATGGCATTTGAAAAAACGTGGCGATGGTTCGGGCCGGATGATCCGGTAAAGCTCAATCACCTGGTGCAGATGGGAATCGAAGGGGTTGTGACGGCACTGCACCATATTCCCAACGGCGAGGTGTGGCCGGCCGGAGAGATAATGAAAATGAAATCGGTTATCGGGGAGCACGGACTTAGGTGGAGCGCTGTTGAAAGCCTGCCTGTTTCTGAAGGCATCAAGTCGGCCTCAGCCGACAGGCCCCGGCTGATCGGCAACTACCTGGAATCATTACGAAACCTGGGGAAATGCGGTATAGATACCGTAATATACAATTTCATGCCGGTGATTGACTGGGTGCGCACCGATCTTCATTACAGGCTGCCATCCGGAGGTGAGGTAATGTATTTCGATCTGCCTGTTTTCGCTGCATTCGATATCCATATACTCGGTCGTGACGGAGCAGAAAATGACTACACCGCCGATACTGCAGCGAAAGCACTTGATATTTACAGCAGAATGACCCCCCGTGATACCGAGAAGCTGGCACATGATATTATCGTCATAACCCAGGGCTTTATAGACGGGGCAATAGATGGCTCCGAAAAAGATTATAAAAAAAGGTTCCTGGAACTGCTCGGCACATACCGGGATATTGACCGGGACGGATTGAGGCGGAACCTTTCTCACTTCCTCAAGTGTGTTATACCGGTAGCCGAAGAGAGCGGGATCAGCCTCTGCATCCATCCTGACGACCCTCCATTCCCTGTACTGGGCCTGCCCCGCATAGTCAGCACAAGGGAGGACCTTGAATGGATAGTTGCACAACATGATTCTCCTTCAAACGGGATTGCATTCTGCACCGGATCGCTGGCTGCCAGGGCAGATAATTCTCCTGAAGATATAATAAGATCCGTCGGTCACAGAATCAATTTCCTGCACCTGCGCAACAATTTCCTGATGCCGGACGGCAGCTTTGGAGAATGCGGCCATCTCGACGGGTGCGTTGATATGTATGAGGTAATGAAACTGCTGCTTCAGGAGCAGCAGAGGCGAATAAAGCAAGGAAGGAAAGATGTACGCATGCCGCTTCGTCCCGATCACGGCATCAGAATGGTTGATGATTACAACCGTAATGCCAATCCCGGCTACCCCCTTACAGGCCGCCTGAAAGGGCTGGCGGAGCTGCGGGGACTCGAAATGGGTATTGAAAGGTCATTCGCTGAACAGCTTAAAAAAAAACGTCCACTGCCATAACAGTCCCAAACCATACCAGTGGCCATTACAGTCCCCCGCTGAACAATTAAGCGCAGGTCCATAACAATATAAACCGGAAAAAACCTCTTTTCACAGTTTAACGTAATTGGTGCCGTACGGGTACCGCTGCGGCCTGCTCAGCATTGCATTGGCTGCATCATTGTCAATAAACCTTTCGGCCCTCGGGTTCCACCTTAACTCGCCGGGTATCTTCATGGCAATATGGCTTATAAGGCATACGGTACATGCGCGGTGACCGGTCTCAACGTTACATACGGGCTCTTTGCGGCTCACTATGCAGTCCAGCCAGTTTCCATAATGGTCTTCGCTTCGGTAGAGGTTGATCTCTCCCCGGCCGGGTGTGGCTTTCAGTATTTCAGGGTCGCTTGCATCCAGTGCCCTGCGGCTTGCATCGGCTTCCACTGGATCACTCGCCGTGGCGGTGTAAGCGCCCCGTGAGACAAATATCCACCCGTCGGTTCCCTCATACCGGATGCCGTTCGCGAAGCCCCCGCTGGTATACATGGTTATGCCGTTTTCATATTCGGCTTTTACCATGAAATCGCCGTGTACGTTCCATGTTCCCGATTTTGGAAACTCTGCCACCGCCTGAACGGCCACCGGGCCTGTATATTCGGTATCCATACCCCAGGCTGCCGAGTCAAAATGATGCTGGCCCCAGCCGGTTATCATGCCCGAGCCGTAATTTTCTATCCTCAGCCAGCCCGGGCGTCCGTAACCATCCTGGGGGTGAACCCCATTCTCGGTGTAGGGTACCACGGGTGTTGAACCCAGCCACATATCGAAGTTCAGGTTAGGCGGAACAGGCATTTCAGGAAAAACAGGTCCGCCCGGATCACCCGGCAGACCAACCTTCACGGTATGCAACCTGCCGATCCTCCCGTTTCGCACCAGCTCGGCCGCAAGGCGAAACTGTTCCGACGACCTCTGCTGAGTGCCCACCTGCAGGATAACCCCCTGCCTTCTTACAACATCGCTCATCTGTCTGCCTGCCTCTACAGTGAGCGAGTTTGGCTTTTGAAGGTAAATATCCTTACCCGCCAGCGCAGCCTCCATTGCGGGCTGTTCATGCCAGTGGTCCGGGGTACTTATTATCACGGCATCTATATCGGGATTCAAAAGCATCTCCCTGTAATCATCATACATCTTCACATCAACATACCCGGAGCTGCCTGTCCTGTTCCTGTAAAAATTCTCCGCCAGTTCTTTTCCTTCAGCCATCCTTTTGCTGTCCACATCGCATACGGCTACCAGCATTGCCCGGTCAAACCGTATCGTATTCAGCATATCTTCACGTCCCATCCGGCCACAGCCAATAAGTCCGATGTTGATCTTACCCGAAGGGGCATTCCGGCCTAAAACCGTTGACGGCACAACTGCAGGCATAATCAGTGACCCTGCAGCGGCAGCCGCACCCTTCTTTAAAAAAGTCCTTCGTTGCATAACTGTCTGTTTTTGGTAATTTATAATTAAAACTTCACAACCGGTGACTTCGCAAAGGACCTCCAGAACATCTCTGCCTCTTCAGGAGTTACCTGTCCGTCAAAAACCACCATCCTGTACCTGAGGGCATAGTCCTTCCCTGGTTCAATCATCCAGTCTGTGTGCCGTATCGGACAAAAATTGAAAAACATGTTCTCCCTGCCCCTGTTGGCGGAGGTATCCCACATCCTTACAGGTTCGGGATGCATCCGGTTCGAAGGATGACTTAGCAGAATGACGCCCGAGCGGCCAACCTTCGCCGAAGATTCTCCCTCGATTATTACCCACCTGGCACCAGTCCCGTCAGTTTCATCGCGCGTCCTCCCCTCTGATGTAAGCACCGTGCAGTTATCGCCATGCCACTTTTCAGTTGCCCTGAAACCGAGCCCTCCGCCATACCTGTAGGCCTCGAACAGGATGCCGTTCTCAAGCGGGGTATTGAGCGTAGTGGTAAGGTCGACCACAGATACACCCTCAACACCTGTATCCCATACCCTTACATCCCACAGCTCGTTAATGGCAATGGTCTCCGAAGCTTCTTCCAGGTACGCAACATGTTCGTGTCGCACCCTGAAACCCGCATATACCGGTCCCTCAACAACACCCAGGTACCCGGCCGACCTGACCCTGCCCTGTCCGCCGCCAAGGTTCCAGAAATCGACATACCTGCCGTCGATGACTGTCCTCGTCCACGGGTTCCATATCCCGTAGTGGTGGTAATGGTCGGCCGGCTGGATCCGTGTCAGGATCTCGCCCCCCGGCGACCAGAGAGGATGTATGAAACCGGAGCGCCTGAATATCCTGTCAACCCCTTCCGGGGGAAGCACCTCAGCATGATTGTAGGTCAGCACAGGATTTCCGTTTCGAATAATGCTTGTTGCCTGCTGAGTCTTTTCCGCCGAAAGGCTGCCTTTAGAAACATCCTCCTCTGGCTCACGTCTAATAATATATTCGCTTGTCCCCTGGCGGTTATCAAACATGAACCACAACAGGGCGGTGGAGCCCCTCTCAATCTGGCATGGCACTTCGCTCATTCCGGAGCTGCCTTTCCGGTATAACGCGATCCGGTGACTGTCAGTGTTGAAATCAATACCATCGAGCGGAACAGCGACTGAAGAGATACCAGCTCCTTCGGCTGGAGTAACAGTAAACCGCGCTATCTCCTGTGAGGAAAGAGAGGAGGATAGCAGCAAGACCATCAACGCAAAAGTAATTCTCATGGGTTGGTGTTTTAGCGCTATATTATAAAATCCAATTATCCAGGTTATATCTGATTGTCACCCTAAAACTATGAAATTAATTTATCAATTTAAAAAGCTGCACCTTCAATCTCATTCCGGGGAAACTCTATGCCTGTAAAAACACCTGACTGACAAGCATATATAAAATGACGTAGAAAAACACCCAAAAATGGATTTAGATTTACACACCGTAATACTATTTTTTCGTAATTTGTTCACGCATTGCAGGATAAATAAATGTTACCGGCACCGATCAATAATAATAATGAATCCATTGTTCTCAACTTCAACCAACATTATGATGGAAAAATTACTCAAAACTTTCTCTTGTGCGATAATTCTTTTTACATGTATAAGCTTTTATTCTTTTTCACAGGCACCGCAGGCAATTAGTTACCAGGCAGTGGTCAGGGATGCCCAGGGTAATCCCCTTACCGGGGAGGAGGTTACCATCAGGCTGCTGCTGGTATCAGATTCCGAAGCCTCATCGGT
>SLMM01000143.1 GCA_007133565.1 Bacteroidales bacterium | reverse complement strand
GCTGCCACCTGCATACAAGGGTGCAAACGGTGCAAATGACGTGGGCTATGGAGTATATGACCTCTTTGACCTTGGCGAATTTGACCAGAAAGGATCTGTACTTACCAAATACGGATCACGCGATCAATACCTGGAAGCGATAAAAGCCGCACAAAAGGCAGGAATGCAGGTTTATGCCGATATTGTTTTCAATCATAAGCTGGGTGCTGATGAAACCGAAGAGTTCAAGGCCACACCCTTCAACCCCCGCAACAGGAATGAAGCAACCGGCGAGCTGCAGCTTATCAGGGCCTGGACACATTTTAACTTCCCGGGTAGAAAAGGCAAATACTCAGAATTGAAATGGCACTGGTGGCACTTTAATGCGGCCGACTACAATGCACTTGATGAAAAGACAGATGCCATTTACCTTTTTGAAGAGAAAACATTTGATGACAGTGTCGATTTGGACAGGGGAAACTTTGATTACCTGATGGGATGCAATCTCGACATTAACAATCCCGACGTACAGAAGGAGCTTTTCTATTGGGGTGAATGGTACCTGGATACAACGGGAGTTGATGGTTTCCGTTTTGATGCTACAAAGCATGTGAGATCTGATTTTTTTCTTGACTGGCTCAACCACGTACGCAAGCACTGCAAAAGGAAGCTGTTTGCCGTGGGCGAGTACTGGTCGGGCAAGAGCCAGGCCCTGGAGCACTTTATCAGTGTAACAGACGGGAGTATGATGCTTTTTGATGTGATCCTGCATTATAACTTTGCGCGTGCCAGCAGGGAGGGCAACAACTTTGATATGCAGACAATTTTTGATAATACCCTTGTTAGAGATCATCCCACCCTGGCAGTAACACTGGTGAGCAATCATGATACCCAGCCTTTGCAATCGCTCGAATCTGTCGTTGAAGCCTGGTTTAAGCCATTGGCATATGCTATGATCCTTTTACGAAAGGATGGGTACCCCTGCGTCTTTTCAGCCGATTACTACGGCGCTCACTATAAGGGTACAGGCAAGGATGGCAAAGAATACGAAATCCATATGGCCAGTCATAAATGGATGATCGACAATTTTATCCAGGCAAGAAAAAATTATGCCTGGGGCGATCAGTACGATTATTTTGACCATCCCAATTGCGCAGGATGGACACGTACCGGCAATGAGGAACATCCCGGGGGGATGGCATTGCTGTTAAGCAACGGCGATGATGGCAAAAAATATATGGAAACAGGCTCACCTGATACAGACTATGTTGATATTACCGGGCATATAGAGGAATATATAACCACAAACAAAGACGGATGGGGCGAGTTCCGCTGCAAAGGCGGGTCTGTTTCTGTCTGGGTGCCCAAATAAAATTCAATTTTATGGAAATCTGGATCTGGATAGGTATCATTATTTGTATCTCTCAATCGGCAACCATGTCGGGTCTTAATATTGCTCTTTTCAGCCTCAGCCGGCTAAGACTGGAGGTGGCTGCTGAAAACGGCGATGATTATGCTAAACGTGTGATGGAACTCAGGCGTGATTCCAATTATACGCTTGCCACAATTCTGTGGGGAAACGTTAGCATTAATGTTTTATTGACATTGTTGGTTGATTCTGTTTTGATAGGTGCAGCATCTTTCTTATTCTCCACAGTTGCCATTACTGTTGTTGGTGAGATTTTTCCACAAGCCTATTTCACACGGCACGCTCTCCGGATAGGTGCAGCACTGGCACCGGTGCTTAAAGCCTATAAAGTGCTTTTGTTTCCCATATCCAAACCAACCGGTATGTTACTTGACAAGATTGTTGGTGAAGAGGCCATACCCTGGTTCAGGGAAGATGAACTACGGAACGTTCTGAAGCATCATGCCCGGGAATCAGAGACCGAATTAAGTTCAGTTGAGGCTTATGGTGCAGTGAATTTTTTGAATTTGGACGATATTCCTATAGCCAGGGAAGGAGAGGTGATTGACCCCCTCAGCATCCTGGAGTTGCCTTTTGATAATGGCAGCCCTGTTTTCCCTGAATTCAGGTCAGCTACCAGCGATGAATTCCTGAAAAGCATTGCAGCGTCCGGCAGGAAATGGGTCGTTTTGACTGAACCGGACTCGGGTCAGCCGCGCATGGTGCTGAATGCCCCCTATTTTTTGCGGAGAGCGCTTTTTGACGCAGATACCTTCAAACCATCTGACGCCTGTCATCAGCCCCTGATTGTGAGGAATCCGGAAAGCCGGCTGGGAAGTGTGCTGGGCAAGCTGACCGTTGAAAAAGAGAAGCCCGGTGATGATGTTATTGACAAAGACCTGATACTCTTCTGGACGGATAAGGAGAAACGAATAATTACCGGTTCTGATATCCTCGGATACCTTATGCGGCGTATAGCAAAGGTTGCTTAACTCTTTATCACAAGGCCGGAAGTGCTGATGCTCATGAGAAAACTGCAGCCCGGGCAAAAATAAATGTTTAATTATTTCATTACTACGATGAACATTATTTCATGTTGGGTGTTTAAGAAAAAGTATTAACTAAAATTTAACCTATCATGAAAAATAAAATTGTAAACATTTTTGGGCGTAAAATGATTTTTGGAATTTTAATGTTATCCGCCCTGGCATTTTTTGCCGTATCCTGTGATAAAGATGATTCAGTTACCATGGCTGAAGCCACTGTTTCTGGATCGGAATTTAATGATCCTGACCTGAAAAGAGGTCGTGGCGCACCTGCCCCGGGTTCTGAATCCATTGC
>SLMM01000109.1 GCA_007133565.1 Bacteroidales bacterium | reverse complement strand
AGTGGATACTTGAAGCGTTGTTTAAGGAGGCTCTCCAGGTAAGGTCGGTAACAAGATCCCGCGGAAGCTACAACATCAGGTTCTTCAATCCCACCGATTTCCCCATCCACATATCAAAGGCACGCGGCAACAATCCCGGCTTTGAATTTTTCAGGACAACCACAGTGCCTGCCGGCGGATACCGCAGTGTTCCCATATACATTGATAATGCCTATGACTATGATCAGATCGAGCTGAAGCTCAACATTGACAACTTTTTGGTTAAACCGGACAAAGGGTTGCCGGTTACGATGACCTTTGTGCCTGATAATTTATAATTCAGGTACAGCCTGGGCAGTAATGAGCCCGCAGATAACCGGATCACCATGAAAAAATGAGATAATTACCTAAGGTACTGCATATATTAATGAAAAAGAAAATATCTGACTTCTGTGAGCCCAGTTCAGGATGTTGTTCATCATTCGAAAAAGACTCACCATGTAAACCTTTGCCAGGCACTGTTATTCAGAGGAGGGATTTTATTAAGGCGATGGGCCTGGTAGCCGGAGGTACACTTTTGAGTCTCCCTTCATTTGGCAGGCAGGCTGAAAGGAGTTACGAAATACCTGCAGACAAAGGATTGTCAGCAGAATGGTATGAGAGTTTATATAAAAGAGGTGATCCGGAGATTTACAGGGGCAAAGATCTTGCATATATAGGCATGCCTGTCGGGGGTTTATGTACGGGTACAGTTTATATTGGCGGAGACGGGAAGCTTTGGTTATGGGATATTTTCAACCAGCACAAAGAAGGTGTAATAGCTGTTACTTATGAGAATTGGCATGGACAACGAGTCCGGCCAAGGGATGGGGCTAATTATATTTTTCCGGTGTCTCCTGAATATCCTTTAGAGCAGGGGTTCGGCCTGCGGATATCGCAGGGTGGTAAAAGCCTGGAGCGCAGCCTGGATTTCAGGGGATTTGATGATATAAGCTTCAAGGGTCAGTATCCCATTGCTGAAATAGTTTATCGGGATAACCAGTTGCCCGTTGATGTAGAGCTGCAGTCTTTTTCTCCGTTTATTCCTCTTGATCTTGAGAATTCCAGTCACCCTGCCACTGTAATGAGTTTTAAAGTAACCAATAATAGTACAGACAAAACGGAAGTTGAGCTTTCAGGCTGGCTGGAGAATGCTGTTTTAAGGTTTACAGAAGAAGCTGAAGAGGCAGAGCTGTTAAATACAGTAGAAGAAAGATCCGGCAATATCCTTTTAACCTGCAAAGCCAATACCGGTTCGGAAGATCTGAAAAGCAGGAGAGATTTTGGTACTATGAGCCTGTTGCTCATGGAAGCAGGCGGTACTTTTGCAGGATCAGCCGAAATTCCGGTAAATTCGAGGCTTTTGTTCCCCGGTAATGATCAACAAACTGCAACTGCCAGGCCTGGGGAACAGCTTTGTGGTGGCTTGAGCAAGACTGTAATACTCAACCCTGGAGAATCACGTGAGATAGTATTTATTGTAAGCTGGCATTTTCCAAACATCAGTCTTCCCCAAAACCAGAGGTCCACAGGTGATAATACAGGCCGTTATTACAGCAACCGGTTCAGAGATTCGCGGGAGGTAGCATTATCAATCGCTGGCAGCTATAATAAATTATATACACATACCAATTTATGGCGGAATGTTTTTTATGAAAATTCCAGTTTGCCCCACTGGTTCCTGAACAGGACATTTGTAAATACCTCCATACTGGCTACTGAAACCTGTTTCCTTCTGGAAGATGGCCGTTTCTGGGCATGGGAGGGAATAGGCTGTTGCCCGGGAACCTGTACTCATGTCTGGCATTATGCCCAGGCAATGGGCCGGATATTCCCCCAGTTGGAAAAGAATTTAAGAGAGAGAACGGATTTTGCTGTCATGGACCGGACCTCCGGGGGTATAGACTTCAGAGGCGGACTGGCCGGCCGGTATGCAGCCGATGGACAGGCAGGTGTGGTACTGCGCGCTTACCGGGACTATCAGATGTCGGCCGATGAAACTTTTCTAAGGAAGAACTGGGATAACATTAAACTTGCCCTGCAATATTTAATAGATCTGGATAAGGAGTATGGCGATGAAGCTAACGGGATGATTTTCGGAGAGCAGCATAATACCCTGGATGCTGAATGGTATGGTTATATTCCGGTTATTACCTCGTTATATCTTGCAGCACTTGCCGCGGCAGTTGAAATGGCCAGAGCAATGGGTGATACCAGCTCAGAGAATGAATACCTTTCCATTCTGGAATCGGGCAGAGTAAATATTGAGAGTCTTTTTAACGGGGAGTATTTCATCCAAAAGGAGCATCCAGATCATCTGGATGCTATTGGAATAGGCAAAGGGTGTTATATTGACCAGGTATTTGGTCAGGGGTGGGCGTTTCAGCTGGATCTGGGGCGTCTTTATAATAAAAAGATGATACATTGTTCGCTGGATGCATTATGGCGATACAATTTTGTTCCGGATATGGGTGAATTAAGGGATTCCTTACCACCTGGAATTGCCGGCCGGCCATATGCCATCAAGGGAGACGCCGGACTGGTAATGTGCACATGGCCTCTTGGAGGTAAACGGGATGATTGGGAGAAGTTCTGGCAGTTTGGATATTTCAATGAGTGTATGACCGGTTTTGAATACCAGGCTGCAGGTCACATGATATGGGAAGGCAAACTGGATAAGGGCTTCTCTATAGTTAAAGCTATACATGAGCGT
>SLMM01000136.1 GCA_007133565.1 Bacteroidales bacterium | reverse complement strand
TGTCTATTTTTACAACAAGGGAATTGAAGTCGATTTCTATGTGCCTGATACCGGTACGGCAATTCAGGTTTGTTATGATCCCGATTACAGCACCAGCACTTTTGAAAGGGAAGTGAAGGCGTTACTGAAAATTTCGGAAGTATTAGAGTGTCGCCATTTGTTAATCATAACACGTGACACCGAACGGATTTTCGAAATGAGTGACAAAAATATTGAGGCCATCCCGGTATGGAAATGGCTGCTAAATTTATAAAAACAGTCCGGGGTTGCGGGTGATGCGTTTCCGTGGAAGGGGGATCGGCGTTAACTTCCCCGAAAGGGAAAACCGTATTTATTTTATACCAATGATGTTCTTCCTATTCACAAACAAATAAGCCAGATAAATATGGCCCCTCTCAATCCCTTTTTTCTGAGATGCAGAAAACGGAAGAAGAGATAAATCGGATGATGGGCGAATACTGGATGCTGCTGAACAATGACCTCGACCAATTTAACCTTATCCAGAAGGTACTTGACGAATCACCCCAGACAATGGAATCTGTTAACCTTCTAATATCAGTAAAATTAATTAAAACTGATGAATACAGCTTAATGTCGGTAGTTAGTTGGTTATGCTATGGAAGTTATATAGATTTGCCACGAACAAATAGTATTAAGTAAAAAATTCGCTAAAATCTGACTATCCACCCCTTAAAGAGGTGGCTTTAAGCCCGGTTTTTGCTGCGCACCGCGAATTTTTTGAGCGCATATGCCTTTCGTGCAAAGCCCCGCCAGAGCATTACCGCGCCTGAAAGACGCGGGTTATTAAGATGAACTCAAAAATTTTATTGGCATTATGTGTACGAAAAAGAATCAAAGGATCAATAAAACATGGCTTCCGCTGATCAGCCTGCTGGTGTTTTGTTTTTCAGGTGCGTATGCAACTGAGCCAACCAGGTGGAGGGGACCGGAAGGGAACGGGATCTACCCTGATAGAGGACTAATGAAAGAGTGGCCGGAAGAGGGTCCGGAGCTATTGTGGTCCTTCAGTGAAATGGGCGAGGGACATTCATCTCCTGTCTTTTCTGATGGATACATCTGCATACCCACCATGATTGACCAGATGGGTCACATGTTTAAACTGGCCATGGATGGCACTTTATACATATCCCGGGGATGCACATTAATGGCCTATGACATTTCCGGTTCTATGGGTTCAGATTTGACCGGCAAACCTCATGGTCATTATAGGTGATTATGCTAGTGAAAATAAAAAGTTGCCGATCATTGCCTGGGGTAACGGAGCCTGTGCCAACTCGCCATGGGAGCATGTTAATTTTCTATCTGAGGTCTCATCACACGGTTTCCTGGTGATAGCAATCGGCCCTATGCCGGAAGAGGGGCAACGGGGAAATGGCCGGTCGGTATCCTCGCAGCTGATTGATGTTGTTGACTGGGCAATTGCCCAAAACAGCGACAGAACAAGTCCCTATTTCAACAGGATTGATGTAACGAAAATTTCGGTCAGTGGCATGTCCTGCGGGGGCCTGCAGGCGCTTGAGACCGCTCCTGATAAACGCGTTACTACTGCTGTTATCTGTAATAGCGGTATTCTTCCAAGTCCCGGTAGTGGAATGCCCGGGATGCCAGGTCTTACAAAAGATCATCTCTCAAAACTACATTCACCCACTCTCTATTTGCTTGGCGGAGAGTCTGATATTGCCTACAAGAATGGCATGGACGATTTCAATCGCATAAACCATGTGCCTGTATTTGTCGCCAATATGGATGTTGGGCATGGGGGGACTTACAGCGAGCCCCATGGTGGTGAATTCGCAAGGGTCGCAACGGCATGGTACAAATGGCAACTTAAGGGAAATGAAGAAGCCGGCAAAATGTTTACCGGGGATCCATGCGGACTATCCCGGTCGACAGAATGGGTGGTGGATAAAAAAAATATTCCCTGACACCACTCATCCCTTAAAGGACAAGCATTTAAGGCTCAGGCAGCACCTGCCAATTTGCCTGAGCCTTGTTTCTTTCATACATGTTTCTTCTGCCCTGATTCTTACTGGCTTGTTTGTTTATGCATTTTTCTTTTTGCCTTTTTCCTGTTACGATCAATTCCTGCAGCAATACGTTAGTCTCTCCACAAACCGGGTAAAAAGCGATAGTAAAGCAGATGGCGCCAGGTTGCCCAGTCGTGCCCCCCCTGACCGCCGACATAATACTCATGCCTGATATTATGATTAGTCAGCGCCTCGTGCAGGGCAAAGCAGCGTTGTCCCATAAACCCTGTGGCCTCTGCTGTCCCCTGCCCTACGAACAGGTATCCTACCTTATCATTCACATTGGGATCGGTTAAGAAATGTTTCAGTGATGATTCTGCGTTTACATCGCCGGCACTGAGAATGCCAAAACTGGCAAAAAGGTCGAGAGAACGGAATCCGATAAACATGCTGTGCCTGCCTCCCATTGACAAACCTGAAATAGCCCTTCCTTTGGGTGTTTGTATTGTGCTGTAATTTTGATCAACCAAAGGCAGAACATGGTTTCTAAGCTCCCTTTCAAAGATATCGAAGGTCAGTTCTGTATGCCGGGGATGGTTCCTGTGAATTACCTGATTGTTTGGTATGACAATCAACATAGGCACGGCCTTGCCTTCATCCAGCAGATTATCCATAATAAAGTTCACTCTTCCGTCGTATACCCAGTTCGAGGGCAGTTCGCCACTTCCTCCCAATAAATAGAGTACGGGGTATTGCTTATCCGGGTC
>SLMM01000114.1 GCA_007133565.1 Bacteroidales bacterium | reverse complement strand
TGTGGACTGAGCCTTTCTACAAAGCAGGCCACAAACTCAAGATATTCGTCCAGCCCGAACAATTTGAACTTTTCAGGTTCCAGCCTGTACTGTAAGGCCATCGGGGTGTTGCGCACGATCTGGAGCTGGTGGAATTTCAGGCTGTGCAGGGGCAGTCCCGAAAGAACATCTGCTGACCTGAGCATCTCTTCCCTTGTCTCACCGGGCAGGCCAAAGATTATATGCCCCCCCGCCCTTACACCCATTGCCGAAGTCCTCTTTATGGCACTTGCTGAAGCTTCGAAGTTGTGACCCCTGTTTATAGCACTCAGTGTGCGGTCATAACATGATTCAATCCCGTACTCTACAACAAAATAGCATCGCGATGACATAACTGACATAAGCGACAGTATTTCGTCATCAATACAGTCGGGCCTCGTCCCTACCACCAGTCCCTCAACACCCGGCACAGAAAGAGCCTCGTTCCAGATACGTTCAAGTGTGCCGGCATCGCCGTAGGTGTTGGTATACGACTGGAAATAGGCAAGGAAACCCTGCGCCCTTCGGTATCTCCTTGAGTGAAACCTGATCCCCTGCTCTATCTGACCTTTGATATCCCTGCCTGGAGTACAGTAGCCGGGTACGAAAGCAACGCTGTCGCAGTAGGTGCAGCCTCCTGTCCCTTTTGTGCCGTCGCGGTTCGGACAGGTAAATCCTGCATTCACAGAAACCTTCTGCAACCTTCCGCCGAACTCCCGTTTGAAAAAATCGGCAAGTGAGTTGAACCTCCGTGTATTACCCCATATGTAAGTCTCCTGTGCAGCAGCCATAATTATTCCTTTACCTCAACAAGCTGTCCCGTTCCCGTATACCACAGGTATCCTTTTACCACGGGGCAGCCCATATCCTCAATATCCCTAATATACCCGCGCATTTGCCTGTCATGCGTTTCAGGCTCCCTCATACCGGACTTGTAGTCGACTACCACTACCTCATCGCCCGAAAACATAACCCTGTCGGGCCTGCGCACCTTCCCGCCAGGCAGAAGCACCGATATCTCGGTCAGCACCCTCATGCTGCCGTCAAACCATGTACCGGTACCGCTTTGTCGTATCATTTTCCTTATGTCATCTGTAAGCCTTTGTGCCTGCACTGAGCTTATCCGGCCCTCAAAACATCGCTTCATTACCGCATTCTCAATATCTTCTGCAAGGATAATATCAGATAGTATTTCGTGAATTATCCTGCCACGCTCAACCGGGTCATCATAGCTGCCGTACATTGCAGCGGGGAGCGGACTACCTGCTATGCGAAGCCCGGGTTTGTCCATTACCTGATGCACCGGGTACTTCCGGGCAACAAGCTCCCCGTCAGATGATACCTCTTCGTCAGCTTTTCCAAAAACCGGAGAACCGCATTTGAACATAAGACTGCTGCCCTCCCATTGCCATTTTACCTTTCCATTATCCAGTCCCGCCCCTGCAGGCGTTCCCGGTCCCAGCGCCGACCAGAGCAGGTCGGCCACAGACCTGACATCTCCCTTTTCCATCCGGCTTTTACCCGGTACGGGAGCATAAGCGAAAAGTTCTTCCTTTGCTCTTGTAAATGCAACATACAGCAGATTAAGGTTGTCGACATACACCTGCATCTTTTCTTTGAAATAGTCGGGAGAAAAGATTGTGCCCGCCATATCGCTCCTGTATTTAACCGGCACAAGCGGCAGTTCATCAAACGGTTTCCTGTCCGGCCTGCACCACAGGAAATTGTCGAACATCGGATTATGATCAGTTAGCCAGTCGCCGAAAGGAACCAGCACCACCCCGAACTGAAGACCCTTGGACTTGTGTATTGTCATGATCCTGACGGCATCCTGGTTATCGTTGCTGCTGACGGCAAGCCTTGCGCCGTTCTCCTCCCACCAGCGGGCAAAAGCCGCCGGTCCGCCGCCTTCCCTGCGGGAAAAGTCCGCCACTGCATCCTGGAAAGCCATCAGGTATGGTATCTCCCTCTCCTTTTTGTCAAGCCCGAAACACCTTATCAGCTGTTCAACCAGCTCGTAAAGTGAAAGACGCTGAAGAAATCCGGCCGAACCGGCAAAATCACTGGGCATAAGTTTGTCCCACCCCTCCCCTGCGTAGTTGGCCGGATCGCCGAAGAGCCGGTGATCTGTATCGTATTCATCAGGGCGCGCGCCCAGGTAGCGGCAGAACTCGTTTATGATTACAGCCTTGTTCAGCCTGTCTGAAGGATCTGCCATGAACCTTATCAGCGCAAGAAGAAGCCGCACCGATAGCGATTCGTTCAGCAACAGAAACTCCTCAGATATAAAAGACAGCTTCTGTGCTGTATCTTCGTTCTGCTCAGCCTGCCATCCCAGCAACCTTGAAGCAATATCGTTGCCATCGCGATGGTTGCGCACAAGTATGGCAATATCCCGAAGCCGGAACCCCCTGCCCTTAATTTCAAGCAGCAGTGAGGGCAGCTCCCTGAGAACTTCGTCCCGCCAATCCCCGCCCGTATTATCAAAAAAGGAGACCCTTACAAATCCTCCGTCTCTCTCCACCGTGCCGGGGATACTCTGATTATGGCCTCGGTATGCGTTTCTCAGCTGTTCCATGAGCGCAGATGCCTCATGATTGTCAAACCCGGCACCGGCACACTCCTGTCCAAGCTGCATCTCCATCCTGCCGGGCAAAATATCAAAAAGTGAATTATTGAACTCTATGACCGCTCTTCTGCTGCGCCAGTTATGTTCAAGTGTTTCGGCAATAACCCCGTGATGGCCGGCCATCTTCTCCACTCCGGAAGCCAGGATGTTCCAGTCGCTGTTCCTCCAGCGGTATATGGATTGCTTAACATCACCCACCAGTATGTTCCGGTGCCCCCGGCTCATGCTTTCAGCGATCAGTGGTATGAAGTTCTGCCACTGAACCCTTGATGTGTCCTGGAACTCGTCTATCATATAATGGCGGTAAAACCACCCGGTCTTCTCATAAATAAAAGGCGCCTCGTTGCCGGCAATAATTCCCGAAAGGAGGCTGACCACCTCTGACAACAGTATCATGTTGTTTTCGGCCGAGTAGTTCCTGACAGTAACGGCAATATCATTCAGGATGCCAAGCGTGTAGAAACCTGACAGTATATGCTTTGCCGACAGCCATAACTGATGCTCGTCCCTGTAAAGTACCAGCGCTTCATCGAGAGCTGCCTGCAGTCCCTCTCCCAGCAAGGCCTCTATGTCAGCCCTTGCAGGCGAATTCTTTGCTGCCCAGTCATCCGGAGCAGATGCCCCGGAAACCCTTTTTCCGGGTTCATATCTTTTCTTTTCAGAGATCTTCTCAAAATAGCCTGCCACCCCGCTGCTGCCGTATTTAAAATCGTCCACCTCCAACCCCTTTTGCCTGATCATGTCAAGACCTTTCCTGCCTGCCTCTTTCATTGCCAGCTCATACCTGTTCACAACGGCATAAAGCTTCTGCTTGTATGAGTTCAGAAACGACCGGTCAGAGAGCTTACGGGTCAACTCTCCCCTGAACTGCATATAGGATTCGCTGAACACCTGCTGCCCCAGCCTCATCATATCCTGCCTGAAGTTCCAGGATTTCCCATCCCTGATCCTGCTTTCGGCATATTCCATGAGCCACTTATAAAGTTCCTCGTCTGATGAGCTATCCACCATTATAAGGTCCAGTGCACGTTCCAGCACTCTCCGGTTATCCAGTTCAAGGTCAAAAACGGACTGCAACCCTGCTTCACGGGCAAACCCCCTGATTATTCGCTGAAAAAAGCTGTCTATGGTGCCTACAGAAAACCTGGAGTAGTTCCGGAGGATAGCGTCCAGTATCTCTTTTGCCCTTATTCTGATAGATTTCTCATCCTTATGCAGCTGCTGAGAGAGCATTTCAAGGTAATCCGACTTCTTTCCCGCCGCAAGGCGATGAAGCTCATCCACTATCCTCGATTTCATCTCGGCAGTTGCTTTGTTCGTAAATGTAACAGCCAGAATATTCCTGTAATCACCCTTGAAGGCAAGCATGAGGTATTCGCCGGTAAGCTTATGGGTCTTTCCCGAACCGGCAGAAGCCTTATAGACTATCAGATTTTGCATACAGGTTGAAAACAGGTATTAATGGTGAGATCGTGTTTACTGGTTTGCATTGTTCAATATGCATCATGTGTATCATTGACGAAATTAGGGAAAAAACGGATATAATCCCTAATTTTACCCCCGGCTTGCTGCTGCCAGTTGCCTGAAACTGACAATCACTGCAATTATGAAACCTCATAAGCCGGAAAGCATTGCACAAAGCTGCCCGCTCTGCGGTTCACCATCATTCTTTTTACTTCTCTTCAGAAAGACAGAGTACCTGCGTTGCAGCAACTGTCTCGGGGTATTCATGAATCCATCGTACCGCCCATCCCCCGAAAGGGAAAAAGAGAGGTACGAAAAGCACAATAATGATATATACGACGAAGGTTACATGAAGTTTGTCACCCCGCTTGTAAGCCTGGTAACTGATAATTACCAACAAGGATGCAGGGGACTGGATTTCGGGGCGGGTACCGGACCTGTTGCAGCCTCCATGCTGGAAAGGCGGGGATATGAAATGGAGCTGTATGACCCTTATTTTCACAATGACCCGGATAAGCTCACAGGCAGGTACGATTTTATCATCTGCTGTGAGGTGATCGAACATTTTTATAACCCTGCAAAAGAGTTCAGGCTCCTGAGGTCGCTCCTGGGTAAAGGAGACAGCCTTTTCTGCATGACGTGTCTGCTTCTGCCCGGCACCGATTTCGCAAGCTGGTGGTACAAAAACGACGAAACCCATGTCTTTTTCTACACTCCCGAAAGCATTGAATGGATAGGAACGGAGTATTCTTTCGAAACAGCCGTAGAGGGAAGCAATATGGTCAGGTTTACTGCAAGATGAACCACACTGTTGTCGCCACGATATTTTACTGTCGGTTTGCAAAAACGGACAATTATTGCTAAACTTGAATGATCTGTTCCACTACGATAAACTGCACCAATGACACAAAAAACCCTTATCACAAAAGCTTCCGGTGAGCAGGAACCTTTTTCGCCAGAGAAACTCAAAAACTCGCTCAAACGTGTGGGTGCCGGCAAAGATGCTGCTGCAAGCATTACAGATGAAATAACCAACTGGCTTGAAGAGGGTGTAAGCACCAAAAAAATATACCGCCATGCATTCAGGTTGCTAAAAAAGCATAAAAGTAGTACGGCGGCACGGTACAAGCTCAAAAAGGCCATCATGGAGATGGGACCCACCGGCTATCCCTTCGAACACTTCGTCAGTCAGCTTATAAAGCATTACGGTTATGATACCGAGGTCGGCCAGGAGATAGAGGGACAGTGTGTTAAGCATGAGGTAGATGTGGTGGCTACCGGAAACGGCCGCCAGATCTTTGTAGAATGCAAGTTCTACAACAGCCAGGGCAAGCAGGCCAACGTAAGGGTGCCTCTCTACATCAGATCGCGGGTTGATGACATCATTAAAAAGAGGGAATCTCTGCCCGAATTTGCCAGGCTGAAGTTCCAGGGCTGGATAGTAACGAACACCAGGTTCACCACAGATGCCATCGCTTACGGCAAGTGTGCCGGACTCCACCTGGTAAGCTGGGATTATCCTGCCGGGCACAGCCTGCGCGACATGATCGAAAAAGAGCAGTTCTTTCCCGTAACGGCACTGACCTCTGTCAACAAGCAGCAGAAGCAGGTACTGCTTGACGAGGGCATAGTGCTGTGCCGTCAGATCTGCAGCGAACCGGGTGTAGTAAATAAACTGGAGATCACACCTCAGAAAAAGAAAAAGCTCCTCAACGAGGTCAGTGATCTGTGCTCGTGCGATGAATCACATGACTGAACCTAAGTTTTTTACGCGATGCCCAGCACTATGCCCAAAGGCCTGATCTTCGATATCCGCAGATATTCTGTTCATGACGGACCAGGTATACGTACAACTGTCTTTTTCAAGGGCTGCCCGCTGCGTTGTTCATGGTGCCATAATCCTGAGGGGATAAGCCCGGAACAACAACAGATAACCCGCACAAGAACAGTTGACGGCAGAAAAAGAGCTTATCAGGAAACAGTAGGTAAATGGTTCTCACCGGTGGAGGTGCTTGATATTCTGCTTAAAGACAGGGTCTTTTATGAAGAAAGCGGTGGCGGCGTCACCTTTTCGGGGGGAGAACCCCTGATGCAGCCGGAATTTCTCAATGAGATGCTATTGCTGTGTAAAAAAGAGGGTTTGCATACGGCAATTGACACATCTGGCCATGCAACAGGACAAATATTTAACCGGACGGTGAAGAATACAAAGATGCTACTTTACGATCTCAAAACAACAGACAATAAAATCCACAAATCCTTTACGGGACAGGATAACTATCTGGCACTGAAAAATCTCCTGTCGCTCGATGAAACCGGTCCGGCAGTCATAATCCGTATTCCCGTTATACCGGGCTTTAACAGTGAGTTAGCCGGAATGGAGGATTTGTGCAACCTTCTGGCCGGATTAAAGGCAAGGGTGCAGAGGGTAGACCTGCTGCCATGGCATGGCATGGGCCATGAAAAATACCGTAATCTGGGCATGGCGCCACCTCCCTTCCAGGGCAATGGTTCAGATGATGAGTATCTTGTCAGTTTAATTGACCTGTTTGCCAAAGGCGGGTTCAATGTCAAAAAGGGAGGATGACCCGGCAGGGTATAGTATAATCTTAATAATTAACGCTTTCAAATATGACCGAAAGAGTAAAGCAGCTCAGAAAGCAGAGCATTGAAGCCGTAAACAGGCTTGATCATGAAAGGGCACTTCTTGTTACTGAGTTTTACCGCGATCATGTGGTCAAAGATGATCCGGTGCCGGTACAGAGGGCACTATGCCTGAAATACATCCTTGACAACAAAGAACTCTACATCGGCAGGTGCGAACTTATAGTGGGCGAACGGGGGCCTGCGCCAAAAGCAACATCAACCTACCCTGAGATCAACCTTCATTCGCTGTCTGACCTCGAAATTCTCGGTTCACGGCCTAAGGTATCGTTCAAAGTTGATGAGGAAACACGAAAGGCCTACAGGGATGTCATCATACCCTTCTGGAAGGGTAATACCAACAGGGACAAGCTGATGGCGCAGATGACCCCGGAGTGGAAAAAGGCCTACGAGGCCGGTGTTTTTACCGAATTTCAGGAGCAGAGGGCTCCCGGCCACACCGTTCTGGGCAGTAAGCCATGGAAAAAAGGCATGAATGACCTGATAGAGGAATGCAGGGATGCTCTTAAAACGATTGGCAGTGCAGATGCAAATGCATTCCCGGAGAAGAGGGGCCAGATCAGGGCAATGGAGATAGCCGCGAAGGCGATCATTGACTATGCCGGCCGGTATGCAGCGGCGCTGGATGAGCTTGCAGCTTCTGAGGCCAGCCGGTTACGCAGGGAGGAGCTATCCAAAATGGCATCCATTTGCCGCAAAGTTCCTGCAAATGCCCCGCAGACATTTCACGAGGCTCTTCAGCACTACTGGTTCATCCACCTGGCGGTGATTACGGAGCTGAACCCATGGGATTCTTTCAATCCCGGCCGCCTGGATCAGCACCTTATCCCGTTTTATGAAAACGGGGATAAAGATGGCACCCTTACAGAGGAAGATGCCAAAGAACTGTTACAGTGTCTGTGGATCAAGTTCAACAACCACCCCGCCCCTCCCAAAATGGGTGTTACCGCTGAAGAGAGCAGCACATACACCGATTTTGCACTGATCAATCTGGGCGGTGTCAAACAGGACGGTTCTGACGGAGTTAACAAGATGACCACTATCATCCTTGATGTGATAAGGGAGATAAGGCTTCTGCAGCCCGGCAGCATGGTTCAGGTAAGCAAGAAAAACCCTGACACCCTTATTCACCGTGCCCTGGATATTATACAGACGGGTTTCGGGCAGCCCTCTCTTTTCAATACAGATGCAATTATACAGGAACTGCTGAGGCAGGGAAAAACAATTGAGGATGCCAGAAACGGGGGTGCTTCCGGTTGCGTTGAATCGGGAGCTTTTGGTAAGGAAGCCTATATCCTGACAGGATACTTCAACCTGGTAAAGATCCTTGAACTGACTCTCAATAACGGGTATGACAGGCGGACAAAAACCCAGACCGGACCTGAAACCGGCGATCCCCGGAAATTCGGGAGCTTTGAAAGGCTTCTGGATGCGTTTGCCGCTCAGGTGGAATATTTTGCCGATATAAAGATTGAGGGGAACAGGAAGATTGAAAAACTGTTCTGCACCAACCTTCCGGCCCCCTTTCTTTCGTTGCTGACGGATGATTGTATTGCCAGGGGTAAGGACTATAACTGCGGTGGTGCCAGGTACAATACAAGTTATATACAGGGAGTAGGGCTGGGAAGTATAACCGACTGCCTCACAGCGCTCAGGCACCATATTTACGACCGGCAAACCGTTCACATGAATGAAATGCTTGCCGCCCTTGAATCTGATTTCGAAGGATATGACAATTTGTTGGAGGAGCTTCTGTTCAACACCCCGAAATACGGGAATGACGATGATTATGCTGATCAACATGCAGTTCAGGTGTTCAACATATTTTTCGGGGCCGTGGACGGGAAGCCTTGCTTCAGGGGAGGACAGCACCATATTAATCTTCTGCCAACAACCTGCCACATTTACTTCGGAAAGGTCACAGGGGCAATGCCAGATGGCCGTAAATCAGGGTCTCCCCTTTCCGAGGGAATCAGCCCGGTCCAGGGATCGGATATAAAAGGACCGACAGCCGTGCTTAAATCAGCCTCGAAAATCGACCATATAAAGACCGGCGGCACCCTCCTGAACCAGAAGTTCACCCCCTCATTTTTCGAAGACAGTGAGAGCTTCGCGAAGCTGACTGCACTGATTAGGAGCTGGTTCAGGCTTGACGGGCACCATATACAGTTCAATGTGGTGTCAGCAGATACTCTTCGTGAAGCACAGAAGAACCCCGGGAAATACCGCGATCTTATAGTAAGGGTGGCAGGATACAGCGACTACTTCAACGATCTTGGCGAGGACCTCCAGAATGAGATAATCCTGCGTACTGAACAGGGGCTGTGACCTATTCAGTTGCCCTCTTCAGGTTCTCCAGCACACTTTGCTTAACGGTAAATGCAGTACCATGCCTTGCACCCCTGGGAAACGATACCATATCCGATACATCGTCCCAGTTTTTCATATCGGCAGACCGCACTGCTCCGTATCGACCCTCCATATACCTGTCGAAATAGACATAAACAGAATCACCCACTATCAGTGCAGAGGGGCCTTCTGCCCAGTAATCGCCGGTAATCGGTTCAGAAACATTCAGCGGCCAGGGTCCTGACGGATTGTCTGAAACGGTATAACGGATATTTTTCTCAGGCGGTATGGGATTCTCGTTTTTAAGGAACATGTAGAATTTTCCATCTTTTTCAAGTATAGTACAATCGATCACGCTGAAGTCCGGGTTGAAAAACTTACGTGTTTCCGAAAAAGTCTCGAAATCAACGGTAGTGGTGTAATACATTCGGTGGTTGTAGTGATCCTCCCCTGGTGAGGTCTCGATGGGCGAATGTCTGCCGGGTATTGTGGTAGCCCAGAAAATCAGATATTCACTGTTCTCCTCGTCATAAAAAAGTTCGGGTGCCCAGGAGTTACGGGCTTCGGGTTCATGCATCATAACAGGTATTGTTACCTGGTCCGTCCAGTTGATAAGGTCGTATGAACTGGCATACCCGATATACCTGTCTGTCCATCCGGTAGTCCACACCATGTGGAACCGGCCGTCAGCACCTTTGATAATACAGGGGTCGCGCATCAGGCGGTCCCTTCCCGCGGCCGGTTCAAGTAACGGATTTCCGTCGTTCAGGGCATTCCAGTTAATACCGTCCTCACTCCAGGCCATATGCAGCCCTGTTTCGCCGTTTCCCATGAAGTAGGAGAACATGAAAACGGTATCTTCTTCACTTCGGCAACCGGCCAAAATTAAAAAAACAACAGCCAGCAAAGCAAATGGTACTCTTAACAACCACATAACATGTATATTTAATTAAAGGAAATTACAATACCTGCAATATAATGAAAAATTGAATGAACCGGAAACCGGTATGAGCACCAGCAACTCACGGCCGGAAATTCAAAGGCGGCCTTCCTTATCCAGTCCGTGAAAAAGTGCAAGTCCCCCTGTTGATGTCTCCTTGTAAAGGCTGGGCAGGTCTTGTCCTGTCTGCATCATTGTTTTGACAACCTGGTCGAAACCTATCAGGTGCCTTCCATCAGACAACATGGCAAAGTCGCTGTGCGACACTGCCCTGGAAGCTGCCAGGGCATTGCGCTCAATACAGGGAATCTGAACCAGACCTGCCACCGGGTCGCATGTCAGTCCCAGATGATGCTCCAGACCCATTTCAGCAGCATATTCAACCTGAAAAATGCTTCCGCCGTATAACTGTGCAAGAGCTCCCGAGGCCATGGCGCATGCAGTACCAACCTCCCCCTGGCACCCCACCTCAGCACCCGAAACAGATGCATTATTTTTTACCAGGTTCCCAAGTATACCGGCCGTTGCCAGTGCTCGTAGTATCCGTTTCTGCGGGGTCTTGTAGAATTCCTTGTTCTGGTAAAGCACTGCAGGAAGCACTCCGCATGCTCCGCATGTAGGAGCTGTAACGATCAGGTTCCCGGAAGCGTTCTCCTCTGAAACGGCAAGTGCATATGCATATACCGAGGTGCGCTTCCTGATATAACCTTTCGAGTGCATTATCCTGACATAGTATGATGGTGCTTTCCTCTGCAGTCTCAGGGCTCCCGGCAATGTTCCCTCCTTCTCAAGCCCTCTCTTTATTGATGACTGCATAATTTTCCAGACTTCGGCAAGGTAGTCCCATATATCAGGATCCTCATATTCGGATACATATTCCCAGATCGCCTTGCCATTGGCATAACACCACTCAAGTATCTCCCCCATTGTCCGGAGCGGGTAAATATCCTTGCGCCTGAACATGCCGGAATCATCGTCAATGTCACCGCCGCCTATACTGTAAGCTCTCCAGGATCCCTTTGTATTATTCCTGGTGTCCAGAGCCTCGAACAACATAGCATTGGGATGCCGTTCAAGAAATTCATCAGGTTTCATTACCAGCTCCAGCCTCCGTCCTTCAAAAGCCTCTTTTATTGTCACATCGGTAAGGTGCCCCAGTCCGGTAGCCGCCAGGCTTCCATAGAGCACAACCCTGTAGCCGTCAGCATCAGGATAACGTTGCAGGAATACTGATGATGCACTCCTGGGTGCCATGGTATGAGAACTTGAAGGCCCGTGCCCTGTTTTGTATAAATGTCTTATGCTTTGCATAGCTGTTGTTTGTACATATATGTATTCCTATTGGGAGGCATAAAATTAATCAGAAAAAAGTATCTTTACGCTTCAAGATCAAAATCATGATAAAAGCGGTTATTTTCGACATGGATGGGGTGCTTATAGACTCCGAGCCTCTGTGGCGTGAAGCTGAAAAGATTGTATTTAAAAAAGTAGGCATCAACCTTACGGAGGAAATGTGTTTGCAAACCACCGGTCTCAGGCAGGATGAAACAGTAGCACACTGGTTCCGCCTTAAACCCTGGAACAACCGGTCGCAGGAAGATGTCGGACGCGAAATCAATGAAACTGTATGCAATATCATTGAAGAAAAGGGTGTTCCTGCCAAAGGTGTGCACAAGGTCATGAACTTCTTTAATTCTGCCGGCATACCAAAGGCCCTCGCGTCATCATCTTCACCGGAAGTTATTGAGCGGGTACTTAACAAACTGGATTTAAAGCAGGAATTCAGATTAGTATACAGTGCCGAAAATGAAGAGTTCGGCAAACCACACCCGGCAGTATATATTACCACTGCAAAAATGATGGGGGTCGAAACTGTCAGTTGCCTGGCTATTGAAGACTCGCTTGCCGGGCTGATAGCTGCAAAGGCTGCCAGGATGAGGACCGTAGCCATACCGGAAAAGGACAACCGCAACAACCCTAAATTCAGCATTGCCGACATTCGCCTCGACAACCTTGCTGATTTCTCCGAATTGCACTGGGACAAGCTGAATTCACTCAACGGACTGGCCGGATAGTGGACTGAGATATTCACAACGATCTTATAGTAATCATACAGTTACTGGAGCACGTCTTACAGCGGTCAGGCAGCGGCAATTTCCGTAAAGGCAACGGTAATTTCCTTACAGGCAACGGCAATTCCAGTACAGGCAGCGGCAATTCCAGTACAGGCAGCGGCAATTTCCGCAGAGGCAAAAGCGCATTACTTTCTGGCCGGTTTCAGCTCAACAGTAAAATGCCGCATAATGGGGGCTTCGTTTATGATATTATAACCTCTGCGTATATCATTCCTTCTTTCATGGATATTTTTCATGGCTGCGGCAACCACATCCATATGGTTGTTTGTGTATACCCGGCGCGGAATGGCAAGCCTTACATACTCAACCGCAGGATACCTGTTCTCCCTGGATACCGGATCGCGGTCAGCAAGAAGGGTGCCTATCTCGGTAGCCCTGACACCCGCTTCCCTGTAGAGTTCAACAACCAGGGCCTGGGCGACGAACTCCTCACGGGGAAGGTGAGGCAGAAACCTGCCTGCATCAACAAATACAGCGTGGCCGCCTATAGGATTCTGAACGGGGATGCCATATCCCTTAAGCTTGTTACCGAGATACTCAACCTGACGCACCCGCGTGTCGAGATAATCGAATTCAGTACCCTCTTCAAGTCCCCTTGCAAGTGCGTTCATGTCACGTCCTGACATACCGCCGTAGGTTATGAAGCCCTCGAACATGATATTATACAACGATGCTTCCCTGAACCACTTCTCCTTTCTGAAAGCTATAAATCCTCCCATGTTCACGATTGCATCCTTTTTACTGCTCATGGTCATTGCGTCGGCGTATGTAAACATTTCCAGCACTATCTCCCTGATGGTTCTGTCTGCGTAAAGCTTTTCCCTTTTTTTAATGAAATACGCATTTTCGGCAAACCTTGCGGCATCAAATATTACTGGCACACCATAACGGTTTGCCATTTCACGCACCGCCCTCAGGTTGTCCATTGATACCGGCTGGCCCCCGCTGGTGTTGCACGTTACAGTCACTATAACAAAAGGTATTCTTTCAGGGGGGTATTCATTTAAGACATCCTCCAGTTTAAGCAGGTCTATGTTCCCTTTGAACGGATAGTCTGCTGATGTATCAAAAGCGGCATCAACTGTACAATCTACTGCCGATGCCTTCCTGAACTCAATATGTCCTTTAGTGGTGTCAAAGTGTGAATTGCCGGGTACTATATCTCCCTTCTTTACAAGTGTTGAGAACAGTACATTTTCTGCCGCCCTTCCCTGGTGGGTAGGCAGGAACCACTCAAACCCGGTTATGCTGCGGATGGCATCTTTCAGGTTATGGTAGCTGGAAGCCCCGGCATAGCTTTCATCACCAAGCATCATGGCTGACCATTGCCGGTCGCTCATTGCACCGGTGCCCGAATCGGTCAGCAGGTCGATACAGACCTGTTCGCTTGTAAGGTTAAAAACATTGTATCCGGCCTCTTTTATCCATTTGTCCCGTTCTTCGCGGGTGCTTTTCCTGATGGCCTCAACCATCTTTATCTTATATGATTCTGCAAACGGAAGTTCCATGACTTTAAGATTATTAAAACTGGTATTTATCCTTTAGATGAAATTATGATTCTGTTACATTTCCGCGAAAGCAGAAACGCCTGATATTATAAGAGGGTATAGTGATAGGAATCGCGCCTCTTGATGTTAACGTAAAGAAGCTTCAGGGTGAAGTATATATTTGTTGTGGTCTGTGTCATGATAAGATAAGCAAATATCAGGAATAAATTTGAAATATCTAGCCTGCTCAGGGCTTTTCCAGCGTCTTGAATATCTTCGATTCGCTGGTGGTGCCTTTGGCCAGGGCCATAGCCGATTCAATAAGAGCAAGGTGCGAATAGGCCTGGGGAAAGTTGCCAAGCAGCCTGTGTGTGCCGAATTCGATATCTTCGCTGAAAAGCCCGACGTGGTTGCTGTATGAAAGGATCCTGTTAAACATCTTTTCAGCCTCATCCCTTCTCCCTATCCGGCAGAGGCTGGTGACAAGCCAGAAATTGCATATGGTAAATGAGGTGGTGGGAAGCCCGAAGTCATCTTCATTCCTGTAACGGTACATAAGCCCGTCATTCATCAATTCCTTTTGTGTGGCTTCAACCGTGCTGATAAACCTGGGATCGGAAGCTTCCAGGAACCCGTAGGTTTCCATCAGCAGGTTCGACGCATCCATGTGGTCGCTTCCATACGACTGAGTAAATGCCTGCAATTTGTGGTTCCATGCCTTGTTGCTGATCTCGTCGCTTATCATGCACCTCAGCCTGGTCCATTCTGTAATATATTCATCCATCCTGAGCAACCGTGCTATTTTGACTGCTCTGTCAACCGCTACCCAGCAGAGCAGCTTGGAAAAGGTGAAATGGCTTCCTTCCGAGCGTATCTCCCATATGCCCTTATCAGGTTTTGTCCAGTTAACCTCTACAGATTTTACAATGCTTCGTACGATGGTCCACAACTCTTCGGCATGTTCGGTAGAAACCTGGTACATTGTCATATCCTGGTAGATCACATCCATCAGAACCCCGTAGATATCATGCTGTTTCTGCTTGTATGCGGCATTCCCTATTCTTACAGGCTTCGAACCGAAATAACCGTCAAGATGGTCCAGGAACCTTTCCTTAAGTCGCCTCTCACCTCTTATTCCGTACATGATCTGGATCCGTTCATCTTTCGCGGGAGTTACGTCGATTATGAACTTCAGAAAGCCAAGTGCTTCTTTTGTATGAGCAATCTTGTTGAATATCCTGATGGTCATTGCAGCATCCCTTATCCAGCAAAACCTGTAATCCCAGTTCCGGACTTCGCCGATTGCCTCCGGAAGTGATGTTGTTGCTGCAGCAAGTACTGCGCCGCTCTTTTGAAACGTCAGCAACTTGAGGACCAAAGCGCTCCGGTTGATCTCCCTGTCATAAACATTCAGATGGATGGTTTTTTCTGACCAGTTGAGCCAGTAAACCTTGGTTCTCTCATACTTGAGGTATATCCTGCCAATGTCCTGCTTCCTGATTTTCTGGTTGTATGAAAGCAGGAAAAAGGCATTTTTTTCAAGGGTGACCTCCTTACCCTCGATTATACTCTTTTTGTCCAGATCGGTATAGAGGTATATCGACTCATATTTGCCTTCAGTGCTGTAACTTTTGACATACAGATCATTTGCGAATGTTTTGGTCTCTCCTTTGGCATAATTCAGCCTGGGATCGTATACCACCCTGAATCTCGGTTTTCCCGAAATATGGACCAGGTACCTTATGATATCCGGAGGAGCATAATAACCTCCTCCTTCATTATAGTACCTGGGCATGAAATCAATAACCTCGAAACGGTCCTCCCCTTTCGTGAACCTGGTAACCAGCACGTTTGTTGCCGGCATGTATTTCTGATCTGTATTGTAACCGTCTTCAACCTCAAACCCGAATGTTCCTCCCTTGCCCGAATCAAGAATCCTTGCGAATACAGATTTCGAACCGAAGTCCGGCAGGCAGCACCAGTCGATCCATCCGTCACGGGATACAAGCGCAGCGCTCATACAGTTGCCTATTACGCCGTAATCAAGATTTTCCATAACATCTCTTTTAGGATTTTCTCATTATGATGCGTATGTAAATGTAAATGAAATTTTGCTGTATGAAAAGAAACTGACCGATAACCTTCCTATCTTTGCATCATGAACACAAAGGATTCAGTGAGGGAGAAGCTGTTCGGGAAAACACTCGATGAACTGAAAGCAGTGGCGGCTGAATTGGAAATGCCCGGTTATGCTGCGGGGCAGGTAGCGGACTGGCTCTATGGGAAAAGGGTGTCGTCTGCTGATGAAATGACCAACCTGTCACTTGCTTCAAGGCAGAAACTGGCATCCCGGTTTGAAATGGGCCTCACTCCTTATTCGCGTGTAACAGAATCGGCCGACGGAACAAAAAAGTATCTGTTTCCTGTCCATCAGGGCAACCATGTGGAGGCCGTATATATTCCGGAAAAGAAAAGAGACACTCTTTGTCTTTCCACGCAGGCAGGCTGCAGGATGGGATGCAGGTTCTGCATGACAGGAAAGCAGGGTCACCTTGGAGATCTTACAGCCGGAGAGATACTCAATCAACTTAGAATGATTGACGAAGCAGGCAGGATCACAAACATTGTGTATATGGGCATGGGAGAACCCTTCGACAATACGGCCGAGGTAATGAAAAGCCTTGAAATACTTACTGCCGGTTATGGCTTTAAATTCAGTCCCCGTCGCATAACGGTATCAACAATAGGGATTATTCCCGGGATGCGGCAATTCCTTGAAAAAAGCAATTGCCATCTTGCCGTAAGCCTTCACTCTCCCTTTGACGAAGAGAGGGCGGATTTGATACCGGCCGGCAAAAAATACCCTCTTCATGAGATTATAAGTGAACTGAAATCTTTTGAAACAGGCAGGCAAAGGAGGATATCGTTCGAGTATATTGTTTTCGGGGGACTGAATGATACACCCCGGCATGCACGGGAGCTTGCCAGAATTTTTAACGGCCTGCGGTGCAGGATGAACCTGATCAGGTTTCATTCCTTTCCCGGAACGAATCTTGAACCTGCAGAAGAGAGCGCCATGATCTCTTTCAAATCTCAGCTGGAAAGGAAAGGGATAACCACAACAATAAGGCAGTCCCGGGGAGAAGACATTTTTGCCGCCTGCGGAATGCTGTCAACCAGGGAGCAGCATAAAACCGGCTGAAGAGAATGCTGAAAAAATACCCTTCCCGCGAAAGCTTCACGAAAAGGGTATGACATGAACCACATATGATAGTAAGGACCGGCATTTCTGCCGGTTATATAGAAGAATTGATCAGTACATCCTGTTTATAAGCTCGCCGAACGAATTTCTCTGCTTTACGCGGAATTTCACCTCCTCGCCACCCTTGAGGATAAGATTCAGTCCGTTAGGGGACAAAAACCCGGTGTTGAAAAAATGCACCTCGCTGATCTCTGAAGGCATTATCTCCAGATCATATTTTTCTGCATGGCCATTCAGACATTTAAAGTAAATCCTCTGGTTGGTCACAATAAACTTTCCGTCAACTTTGGACCCGTTATCAAGCCTGTCGGAATTTCCGGCTTTTACAACAACTTCATTGGGTTTCAGATCTATTTTCATTTGTATCGATTTTGGTTGTACTCTGTTTTTATTTATCAGTATCCGTGCCAAAACTATTATTTATTTGATATTCTGCCGCTTGTTATTATTTTCAAATATCTTTTAGTGTACGGTTACGACACATATATGTGCGATTCTGAACATCCTTTGTAAATAAGACTAAAAAGCAGACGAAATGTTACAGCCGGCAGGGTTTTTTTTGGACAAACTACAATTAATGGTGTGGATAATGAGGTGAATCAGCATGGTGATAAAAATTTTTAATGTATTTTTGAGAATATTGAGATTATTTTAAAATACACGTAACCCCCAAAATCCTAAATTATGGAAAGGAAAAAAACAGTAACTTTTTTTGTGGCCCTCACATTAATCATTGCAGGCTGTGGCGGAGACTTTGACCGGCCGGCAGGTTCAGACGGGTGGCTCACAGGCGGAGTTAATGAAAAGTTTGAAACTGTTACCGAACATCTGGGAGGTTTCGGCAAAGCTATGTGGGAAGTTGATTACAGATTTCAGGAGCTTTGGTGGGCAGGTAAAGACGGAAACTGGGATTATGCTGCACACCAGATCGAAGAGCTTGAAGAAACCATTGAACTCGGTCTTGAAAGAAGGCCTGCCAGAGCTCTGTCTGCGCAGCAGTTCATGACAAAGGCTATCCCTGATGTTGAAGAAGCAATTGAGTCGCGCGATCCTGAAATGTTTGAAAGACGTATTGACATGATGATGAACACCTGCAATTCATGCCATGCACTTGAGGATATGGAATTCCTGACTGTTAAGCCCCCTCTTCAGCGGCAGTCATCTATAAGATAGGAAATCCGGCATCCTGCCGGGTTTTGTTCCCGGCACCGGGGAAATTGGCCAATATACCGGGGAATCAATGGCCATTACCCTTTAAGAGATCATCATAATGAATATGGCCACGGTTATCCTGCATTTCTTCAGGAGGGGCATCTGCAATGGGTGACCGGCCTGTGCCGAAAAATCTTCTTAAAAGTTCATTGAACTCTCCTAAAAAGCTGCCGTGATAAATATAATCACCTGAGGCCATTTCAGGACCCTGTCTGTGCAGATGCTCACCATCTGTTTGTCCCCGGTATTCCCTGTCATATTCTTCGCGTTTGTGAGGGTCAGACAAAGTATCATAGGCTTCCTTTGCCTCGATAAACTTGTCTGCGCCCTCATTTCCAGGATTCTTATCCGGATGTGAGCTGGAAGCCTTTTTCCTGTAGGCTCCCCTTATTTCGCTTCTGGTCGAGCCTGGTTTTACTCCCAGAATCTTATAATAATCCTTGAATACCATAAGCTCCTGTTATTTACCATTCAACATCGTTATCGGTTATCTTTACCCTTAAAACCGGGATAACTGATTATAAGAAACTGTCAAATTGAAGCTTAATTCCGTCGCCCCAAAAAGATCCAGATGTAATAAAGCAATGCTGCAAGCGACGACAAAGCAGCAACAACATAAGTATATGCAGCCCATTTCAAGGCGTCCTGGGCCTGCGGGTGAGTCGATCTGGTTGTTATATTGCTGTGATTTAACCACGCAAGTGCGCGTTTGCTTGCATCAATTTCAACTGGCAGGGTAATAAAGCTGAACAGGGTGGTGAGAGCGAACAGCACAATACCGGTAAAAAGTATGCCCGGGTTGGTCTCTACCAGAATAATACCTGCAAGAAGCACCCATTGCACCCATTTTGAGGCAAAACTTACAACGGGTACAAGTGCAGACCTCATCTGCAGAAATGCATAGGCCCTCGCGTGCTGCACTGCATGGCCGCATTCATGAGCGGCAACGGCTGCAGAGGCCACGCTGTTTCCATAATAAACTTCGCGGCTCAGATTAACAGTCTTGTGAACCGGATGATAATGGTCAGTAAGCTCTCCTGGTACAGACCTGACCTGAACATCAGCTATACCGTTGTCATACAGCATTTTTTCTGCCACTTCCTTTCCGGTAATGCCATAATTTACAGGAATCTTTGAATAATTTCTGAATTTGGACTTAAGCTGGTTTCCGACAAGCCAGCTCAGCAGCATGAATACAATAAATATGATCCATATTGGAGCCATTATCTTTCCTGTTTGAATTGTTAACTATTTAACCAAATAAAGAAACATGATTTTGGTCTCATTTATTTTGTCACTATGAAAATATTTACCAACACATTTCTATGGCTGAACAACCGGCAATTTGTTTGTCTCCCCCCGGATACAGATTATTAGCCGCACAAATATGGCAAATATAATCTCTACATGATAAAACAATACCCGCTCTTATTTAATATTTTGTTATTATTTTGTACTTTTCGGCTTTTAATTCATTTACTATGCGGGCACTTGCAGGTCTGGAAAAAACAGTAATACGAGAATCACCTACTTGTATTAATACACGAAACCGGGAAATTATTAAAAGCCTGAGATATGCAGGCATGATACAAAAAGCCCTTCTTCCCTCTGATAATGTGATGAAAAGGGTGCTGGGAGACTATTTCACCCTGTTTATGCCCAAGGATGTTGTCAGCGGTGATTTTTACTGGGTTGCTTCTAAAAACGGACACAGTGTAATTGTAGCGGCCGACTGTACAGGTCATGGTGTGCCGGGAGCACTGATGAGCATACTCGGAATCTCATGCCTTAAAGAGGTTATCGTAAGCGACTGCACGAACAGGCCCAACAGGATTCTGAACCAGCTTAGAGAAAAAGTTATGGAGGCCCTCAGCCAGACCGGCGATTTTGATGAAGCAAAAGACGGCATAGACCTGTCAATGTGCATTATTAACCATGACAGATCAGAACTTCAGTACTCAGGTGCAAATAATCCGCTCTACATAATCAGGGATGGTGAACTTCTTGAAACCAAACCTGACAAAATGCCTGTAGGTGTCAACGCAATTGATGAGGAGCCTTTTTCAAATCACCTGATCAGGATCAGGAAAAATGACAAGGTATATATGTTTTCAGACGGCTTTCCAGACCAGTTCGGCGGACCTCGCGGCAAAAAATTCAAATACAGGCCCTTTAAAAACCTTTTACTCGACATTCACCTGAAAAATATGCAGGACCAACGTGAAATCCTCAGGGAGACGGTAACGGACTGGATGGGAGATAATGAACAGATAGACGACATTCTGGTTTTGGGTTTTGCAATAACCTGATATTTTAAAATATGCGATTTACCGGATTTAAAATCAAAAATTTCAGGAGTATTGTCGACACAGGGTGGAACACCCTCTCGGCCGATAATATAACTGCACTCATTGGTCAGAATGAATCAGGCAAGACATCGGTACTGGAAGCTCTCCATTGCTTCTATCAGGGTAAAATATCAGAAGATGTACTCAGGAGCGACCTGAGCCTTCCTGAAGTTTCGTGTTCTTTCAGTCCCGAAGATGATCATCAGCTTGAATTTGCCGAAAACTGCGGACTACCTGGCGGTGTGCTTGACCAGATAAAGAAGGACGGGGAATTCATACTGGAGAGAAAGTGGTTTCCTGATCTCTCAAGCCGGATATATCTGGCGGGAGATAAAATTGTTTCAGTTTTCGAGGCTTTGGAAGAAGATAACCGGATGCTTACAATGAAAACAGTCTCCGGTGCTGAAAAGATAATAAAACAATACATTGAAAAGACCAATGAAGCCAGGTTGCTGGAAGAAAATATCGAATCGCTGAACAAAGAAGTCAGGGCCATAAATTCATCACTTGCATCACTTGACAAGCAACTTAAGAGATCAGGAAAATCTGGAGAACGTGAGATAATTAAACGCAAGTTGGAAGATGCAGAGAATAATACTTCAATGATCTCTGCCAAAATCAAGGAATCAGAGAACAGGTTATATGAACTGCAACTCAGCATTGCCGGCGAAAGTTTCCTGAAAGAAAAGGCGGAAAGCTGTATAGACTTATGTAATAATCTGAGCAAAGCTGAAACAGACCTTGAAGATGCCGGGAAACACCTGAAAAGCGTAGAGGAAAACCTGTCTCTTTCAAGGCAGCGTAAGGATAAAAGGACAGGTGAGGCAAAACTCTATGAGGCCAGGAACAGGTACATTTCACTGAGCCACAGCCATGATATACTTAAAGATAAAGCAGGAGTCCATGTCAGGGTATTCAGCAAGCTGATGGATAATATAGAAATACAGGAAGCCGAAAAAGAGGGCGAAGCCGAATACAAGCAATACAATTCAATCATTACCCGTGAAGCGGCAGGTGCCCTTTTCTTTAAGGGCATACCTCCTTTTGAGTTTTTCGAGGACTTCAGCAGTCTGCTCCCCAACAAAATGGATCTTGAGGATATTTTTGATAATAACAGCCGGGTTGAAGGGTATAAAGCCTTCAGGAACTTCCTGATCGTTGCCGGACTTGATCCTGAATTTTTCAGGCAAACGAACAACAGGATCCTGAAACAGAAAATTGAAAACCTTAATAATGAAGTTACAGTCGATTTCCAGGAGTACTGGAGGCAGAATGTTGGCAGGACCAACAAGATAAGGATTCATTTTGAGCTTGAACACTATGATATAACTCATCCGGAAAATAGGGGCAGACCCTATCTCGAATTCTGGATTAAGGATCAGCATGAAAGGCTCTACCCTAATCAAAGAAGCAGAGGGGTCAGGTGGTTCCTCTCATTCTATTTGGAGCTTAAGGCATTTGCAAGGGAAAATATAAACAAGCAAAGGGTGCTGTTGATCGACGAGCCCGGCCTGAGCCTTCACGCCCGCGCGCAGGAGGATGTGCTCAAAGTATTTGAAGATTTAAAGGGGAAGATCCAGATAATCTATACCACACATTCACCCCATCTTGTTGATACCGGTAAACTGTACAGACTTCTTGCCGTGCAGAGATCAAACGATAACAGGGAACAGAGTGAAACTATCATATTTGATGCTTCACACCTGCACTCCGCCACCTCAGATACTCTGTCGCCGGTATGTGCACTGCTGGGAAGCGGACTGACGCGCCAGGAAGCACTGGATCGGAAGAAAAATGTAATTGTAGAAGATGTCAGCACCTTCTATTATTTTTCCGGATTGGCAAAACTGTTGAAACTTCCGTCAGACATCAGCTTTATTCCCGCAAATGGTCCCGCCGGAGTTACCACACTGGTCAGTCTCCTGACCGGATGGGGATTCCGGTATACAGTTGTCCTTTTCGACAACATGGCTAATGACGTCATAATAACTGAACTACAGTCATACCTTCAAAACTTTGAAAAAGCCGGGCCCGGATCAAGGCTTCTTTTTGCTGAAAGTATACCGGGGGCTGAGGACCTTTTATCTACTCTTGATTTCAAGAAACATATAATTAAAAAAAGAGTAGGAATATCCGGAAGCAATACGGGTTATATAACAGACAACAATATCTCCCGGCCACTTCTGGCTGCCTCTTTTGCGCAGTCAACAGCCTCAGGGAATATAACAGTTGATGATTTTGACGAGGAAACACTGGATAACCTCAACCGGTTTTTTACCTCGCTGCAGGAAATGATCAGGACCTCGGATGAAATCTTATAATTGCATCCCTCAGGTATTCCCTGTCCAGATGAGTATATATCTCTGTGGTGATGATTGATTCATGGCCGAGCATCTCCTGAACTGCCCTGAGATCTGCGCCTCCCTCGATCAGATGGGTGGCAAATGAATGCCTGAATGTATGGGGGCTGACGTTCTTGTTTATCCCTGCTTTCCCGGCCAGCTTACGGACAATTGTGAATATCATAATCCTCGTAAGTTTCTCACCCCTCCTGTTAAGAAATAGAATATCTTCAAATCCCCGGCCAACAGGCATCCTGTTACGGTCGGCCATATAACTGTCTATTTCTTTTTTTGCCCTGCTGCCAACCGGCACCAGCCTCTGTTTGTCGCCTTTGCCAGTTACCCTGATAAATCCTTCACCAAAGAATATATCGCTTATACGGAGGTTTACCAGTTCTGTAACGCGTAATCCTGCGCTGTACAACGTTTCAATTATTGCCTTGTTCCTTCTTCCTGTGTCCGTACTCAGGTCTATGGCCGAAATGACCGCATCTATTTCTCCTACTGATAAAACTTCCGGGAGCTTGCGCTCTGTCTTCGGCATCTCAAGTAAAGCCGAAGGATCCTTTTCAATCATTTCACCAAGCAGGAGGTATCTGTAAAAAGCCCTTATTCCGGAAATAATCCTTGCCTGGCTCCTTCCCGAGAGGCCAACACTGTTGAGCCACTCCAGAAACTGCCGCAGCTCTTCAACTTTTACCGCTGCAGGCCCGGGTTGACTTTCAATCATGGATGAAAAACTGGCAAGTTTGGTAATATCCCGGATATAAGCCTCAACTGAGTTGTCTGATAAAGCTTTTTCCAGCTTCAGATACCCCCTGAAATCATTTATGGCATTCTGCCAGTCCATTATGCAATCATCTGTTGTTACAAAGTCTGATGTAAATGTACATGAAATTTTTTCTGCGTAAAATTACACACAGACGCATGAAAAAATTTTATAGTGCCATTTTTTATATGTCTGTTGCCGCTATTATTGTAACTTTGGACATATTTTTGTAAATATTGTGAATTGATAAAAAATGTTGAACAAGAAAACCAAGATCGTTGCAACGATCTCCGACAAAAACTGCGGGGTCCCTTTCCTTGCCGATCTCTTCAACTCCGGAATGAATGTTGTGAGGCTCAATACGGCTCACCAGGATCCGGAAGACACCCTTAAGGTAGTGAAAAATATCAGGGAGGTGTCTGACAGGATAGCGATACTTATTGATACCAAAGGCCCCGAGATCAGGACAAATCCCACGGAGAAAGGCCTGGAAGTGAACAGAGGTGATAAGGTAATTGTTAAAGGCGGACCGGGAAAGCTTTCATACGGTAATATTATTTATATGTCTTGCGAAGGCCTGGTTAATGAAATTCCGGCTGGAAGCCGCCTGCTTATAGATGACGGAGATGTTGAGCTGATAGTCAGATCGGTTGAAAATGACCACCTTGTATGTGAAGCCGGTAACCCGGGTATAATACTGGGCAGGAAAAGCGTAAACATTCCGGGTATTAACATAAACCTGCCTGCACTGAGCGACAGGGACCGGGAATTCGTGCAACTTGCAATAGACGAAGACATCGATTTCATTGCGCACTCCTTTGTTCGAAACAAGGAAGATGTAATTGAAATACAGGATATCCTTGACAAAAACAACAGCAGGGTCAAGATAATAGCCAAGATAGAGAACCAGTCGGGTGTTGACAATATTGATGAAATACTTGACCACGCCTACGGTATAATGGTTGCCAGGGGCGACCTTGCCATAGAGATCCCCTATTCAAAAATCCCGGGCATACAGAAGGTGCTTATAGACAAATGCATAGACAGACGCAAACCTGTAATAATAGCCACGCAGATGCTTCACAGCATGATACACAATCCCCGTCCTACACGGGCCGAAGTAAGCGACATAGCAAACGCCATTTACAGCCAGACCGATGCAATAATGCTGAGCGGAGAAACAGCCTACGGCTCCTACCCTCTTGAATCCCTCAGAACTATGGCGTCTGTTGCCGAGGAGGTCGAAAAGACCAAGGAGACGATAAATGACATCCCGGTTGTTGTAATAAACAACCGTATATCCGCATTTCTTATCAAAACTGCAGTCAAGGCAGCTGTCGACCTTTCTGCCAAGGCTATCATTGCCGACTCCATGTCAGGAAGGACCATCAGGGGCCTTACCGCCTACAGGGGCAGCAAGATGATATGGGCAAAAGTGTATGACCGGAGGGTTGTAAGGGAGTTGGCGCTCTCATACGGCGTAAATGCACATTATATGGAGCCGAGCGAAACCTCACACGAATTTGTGCAACAGGCTGTCACTTCGCTTGTCCGCGAAGGCGTGGTGAAAGACTCCAGCCTGGTGGTGGTGATTGCAGGAAATTTCGGGCACAACACCGGGGCTTCATATGTCGAAATAGGCACCGTGAAAAACCTGCTCAGAGAAGAAACATGACCCATGTGACCGAGCGATGGCAACTTAAGGGGAAACGGGCCCTTGTAACCGGGGGCACAAAAGGGATCGGACTGGCTGTAGCCTCAGAGCTCGCATCCCTTGGTGCCGAAGTATTTATCGTTGCCAGGAAACAAATTGAAGTCAGCACCGTTACAGGCAAAATTGACAGCAGCTGCGGAATGGCCTGCGATATCAGTGACAGGTTGCAGCGGGAAAAACTGGTTTCGGCTGTTATGAAGCAATGGGGCAGTCTGGATATCCTTGTAAACAACGCGGGGATGAATATCCGCAAACCTACTACAGGCTATTCAGATGATGAATACGATATCATCATGGACACCAACCTCAGGTCTGCCTGGGATCTGTGCCGGAAGCTGCACCCTATGTTGAGAGATTCGAAACAGGGAAACATTGTCAATATCAGTTCGGTTGCCGGACAGACAAGCGTTCGCACAGGTGTTGTATACGGGATGACCAAGTCCGCCATGATTCACATGACGAAATACCTTGCGGCGGAATGGGCCGATGACAACATCAGGGTAAATGCCGTGGCGCCCTGGTATATCAGCACACCGCTCGCAGAAGTCGTCCTCCGCGAAAGCGAATACCGGGATGAAGTGATCTCCCGCACCCCCCTCAAAAAGATTGGCGACCCGGCCGATGTGGCGGCAGCAGTTGCTTTCCTCTGCATGCCGGCAGCCTCATATATAACGGGGCAGACAATAAACGTTGACGGCGGATTTACAATTTACGGGTTCTGACACTTGCGGTTTAAGTAACCTGACAATACTGATGCCGCATACTATGTGCGGTGCATTTCAATCCAGGTGATAATCCCCAACCGTTCACTCATTGTTCATGAACCCCTGCTTTTCGATCACTTTAAGGAATTCCTTTGAGAAATGGATATTGTCCTGCTTTTTGTAACGGTTATCGGTAAATATCTGGGCGAGTGTTTCCTTCTGGTTTACCTCAAGCAATTCCCTGGTAAGGTCGGATGCCTCCTTTTCAGCATATATCCTGTCAATATCCTCCGGCCCGTAATCACTGTACTGCTCAAAATGAACAACACCTTCGAGCGGAAGCCTGTCGGTAAGTCCCGGATCTTCATCAGGGTAACCCAGGGCAATGGCGGCAACAGGCACAACTCCTTTGGGAAGGTTCAGAATATCAATTATCCGGGCTGCATTGTAGGTTGCCGTGCCAAGGTAGCATATACCCAGCCCCTTTTCCTCTGCAGCAAGGCAGACATTCTGCGAAACCAGGAGTGCATCAATGGCTGCGGTAAAAAATGACAGATAATTATCATATCCGGGCACTGCCTTTCGCTGCTCACACCATTTGTTGAACCTGTTGAAATCGGCACAGAAAGTCATGTGAACAGGTGCCTGCATAACCATATCCTGCTTGAAATGGCACTCCCACAGCTTTTCTCTGATCTTGTCGTCCTTAGTCACCACAATGCTGTAAACCTGCATATTCCCGGTAGTTGACGCCCTGGTGCCGGCTTGCAACAGAGTGCGCAGCATTTCGTCACTCACAGGGTCGCTTTTGTATTTTCGTATGCTCCGGTGTTTAAATATAGTGTCAAGCATCTTTTTATTTTTTGGTTCACGCGCAATATTACAAAACCTGAATCTATTGGCATAATAAAACAGCGGAAAGAAAAATTATGTCGTTAAAAAAAAGTGATAAATAATGGCTGTTAAAACTTGAATATTAGCAAATAAATTCCGATTTTGTCAGACTTAAGCATTATTGAAATTACTAACCAACTTTTATAATATGAAAAGACATATACCCTCAATCATTCTTCTGCTCTCTTTCGGCTTTGCAAAGGCACAGTTGCCGGAAATTCCCAATGGTGGATTTGAGAACTGGGAATACAGGTTTCTCTACAGCAAACCTGAGGTATGGCAAACTAACGAAAATCCTTACTATGCGCCTCTTACAACCATCCGGTCGGACGACAGGGTTGAAGGGAACTATTCCCTAAGGCTTGAAAGCGTCCTTGAAGAACGGGAAGGCGAGGAAGACCGCGTTCACTTCGGGTTTGCCGTAATTGCAGGAGGAGAAGATGAAGAAAGCGGAATGCCCGCACCGGCCGAATGGAGCAACACTGCCGAAATGGTCCATTTCTCCCTCAAACACTCAATCCAGCCTGGTGATGGCGGTCTCGTATGGATAGTACTTGAATACCAGGGAGAAACCGTATTCCAGCTAATGGAATTCCTTGAGGGAGATCAGTTGGATTGGGAGACAATTTCAATTCCGCTGGCAGGTGGCAATCCGGTCGATATTGACGGACTGCTCATGGGATTCACCAGTTCAGTCCCCGAAGGATTCCCGGGAGGTGAAGATTATGAGCCTGAGGAAGGAAGCTGGGTGATGGTCGACAATATCTATTTTTCGCTTAATGGCACACCGGTAGAAAATAATTTGCCCAATGGCGGGTTTGAGGAGTGGCAGGACGTACAACCCTTTGAGCCTGTCGGTTGGACCTCTACCAATATATTTGCTGCCGCGTACGATATGGCAAATGTGACCCGGACAGACGACAGCTATTCCGGTGATTTTGCAGCAAGGCTTGAGACCGTATTCTTCGATGGAGATGATGAGTGGGGAGTTCTCTCCCTGGGAGACGGCTTATGGTCAGATGGAGGTGCAGTGATTTCGGGCGACAGGCCCTATTTTATCGGAGGGGCCTACAAATATGAGCCGGGAAACCCGTTCTCAGACAACCAGGCTTTTCTATCCCTTAACCTTCTCTTTGATGGAGACCATATAAGCGGGACCAATCTGGAGTTTCCTGCTGCCGCAGAATATACAAGGTTTACCAGTGGTATGCTTTGGTATCACAACGAAGAAATCCCTGATTACATGCACCTTACTGTTTCATCGGCCAACGAAGCGGGATCGGTCCTTTACATAGACGATATAGAGTTCCTGCAGGGCCGCCAGGTTACTTTTGAAGTGGAGGGCCCGGGCGAAGAACCTCTGTGCTGTGCGGAGATTGTTATTGCCGGGGTGCAGCCTGTGATCCTTGCAGAGATGCCGTACATGGAGACCGATAATGAGGGCAGGATCACTGTTTATCTGCCAGACGGTGAGTACACTTACAGCATATTTGCGTCAGGTTATGCAGACATCGTTGATGAGCCTTTTGAAATCAGTGATGATATGTTGATAAGTGAAACACTCACCTCTCTGGGGTTTGAAAGCGGTGAGGGTACTGAAGAAGATCCCTGGATAATCGTTACCCCCGGACAACTCGACCTTGTAAGAAGTTATCTTGGATGGGATCATAATGACAAACATTTCAGGCTGGGTGCAGATATAAATCTTGACACTCACCCCTATAACACTGGAGAAGGCTGGAAGCCTGTCGGTGACTGGGGTAATCACTTCCATGGATTTTTTGACGGAGCGGGATTCATTATAAGCAACCTGAACATAAACCGGCCATGGCAAGGCAACAACGGACTGTTCGGAGTAATCCAGAATGCGGATATCAGAAATTTGGGCCTGGAAAATGTAAATATTGAAACAGGATACAGTTCAGGAGCAATTGCTGCAGTGATGCAGCAAAGTATTATAAGCAATTCCTGGTCTTCCGGAGAAATTAGCGGTCATAACACTATTGGGGGGCTGACAGGTTCAATGACCTCCTGGAGCAGGATTTATGACTGCCTTTCGCTGGTAAGCCTTAACAGTTCAGGTGAGAATACAGGGGGGATATCAGGCCATGTTGAAGATAATTCAGAAATCAAGGGAACCTACTTTGCCGGTGAAGTTGAAGGCCTTGATAATACCGGAGGCATTGCCGGGTATATCGGGGAGAGCATAATTGAAAACTCATATTCAACCGCAAAAGTGTCAGGTACCAGTAATGTCGGAGGAATTGCAGGTTACCTGCAGGGAAGTCATATTGACCACTCATATTCAACAGGTACTGTAAGTGGAAATTCCAATGTCGGGGGACTGGTTGGCTACAGATCTTATGAATCAGGAGTAGCAGTTAATTCATACTGGAATACCGAAACCAGCACGCAGTCCGTTTCAGCACTTGGAGAGGGACGGACAACTGCTGAAATGATACTGGAAGAGACTTTCGTGGACTGGGACTTTGAAGGGCCTGAAGGGATCTGGAGTATTAATGAGGGCGAGACTTACCCCTGGCTGCAATGGCAGGGTGAAGCGGGCCCTCATAATTTAGCGACACTTCTGATGCCGCCTGTTAATTTCAAAGCTGAAGCAGGCAATGGTGAGATATTGCTGACCTGGGATCATCCTTCGGCAGGAGAACCGGTCGAATACAGGATCTACAGGAATGGCGATTTCCTGGTTGGTGTTCCGGTTACCGAAACGGAATACACTGATGGCGGACTTGATAATTACGCAACATACACCTATTCCATCACATCATTTTACGATCCTGAAGAATCCGGTCCGGCACCTGAAATTTCCCTCTTTCCCCACCTGCCGTTCAGCGGGGGCGACGGGACGGAGATGTCACCTTTCATGGTTGGAACGCCTGAACAACTTTACACTGTAAGGCAGTACCCGGGTGCCTGGTTCGTACAGGTTGCCGACATTGATCTAGGCGTCGATCCGTGGAACGATGGCGAGGGATGGGAGCCAATCGGAAATCAGAATAACAGCTTCAGGGGCACTTATTATGGCGATGGCCATACAATAAGCAATCTGACCATCAGCAGGCCGGAGGCAGAATTTTCAGGTCTCTTCGGACATACTTTTGATGCGGCTATTTTAAATCTCAATGTCGCAGATGCAGATATTTCTGCCGGAAACAACACAGGGATCCTGGCAGGGGAACTGAGAAGAACCACCATCGATAATGTTCATGCAACAGGCAATATTATTGCTACATGGAGCGTGGGCGGACTTGCATCAGTGCTGTCAGACGAAAGTTTCATGACCAGCAGCTCCTTTAACGGATCTGTCCATGCCGGAGGTAGTGTTGGCGGATTACTGGGTAATACATGGGGGAGTACCATAGAACATTGCCACAGCTCTGCAGATATTACCCCGACCTGGCACCAGGTTGACAATGTCGGAGCACTTATAGGTTATAACAATAGCACGATTAGATTCAGCAGCTCGGAAGGTTCAGTAAGCGGTAACAGCTGGGTTGGAGGTCTTGCAGGCTATAATACCGGCCAGATAGAACAGAGCTTTTCAACGGCAGAGGTTACTTCAACAGGTGATGGAGCCGGCGGACTCGTGGGATGGAATGATGACTGGGGGTCAATAAGCAACTCCTACTCCACCGGCAGTGTAAACGGAAATGGCCAGGTGGGCGGACTTGCAGGAAGGCATACAAGCGGGCAGAGTATTGACCGCTCCTACTCCACCGGCCATGTCTCAGGAAATTTCATGTTCGGCGGACTCGTGGGAGAAGCTATTAGTCCTGTAACGAACAGCTACTGGAACACCGAAACAAGCGGACAGGCTGAATCGGCGGGCGGAACCGGAGTTGATGCCGAAGGCATGACCACCGGTATCACTTTTGACGGATGGGACTTCGGATCTCCCGGCATATGGGAAATTGAAGAGGGAGAGTCATATCCATGGCTGCAGTGGCAGGGCGCCCCCGGCACTCATAACTTCCCGCCGGGACTATCGGTCGTTCATACGCATCCAGCTGATGGCGACAACCAGGTACCGGTCGATGTTGTCATTACCGTTCAGTTTGACCGGAATATACAACCGGGCAGTCTTGGAATCGAAGCTGTAACTCTGGTGGAAAATTCAGATAACACTGATATTGGTGTATCAATAAGTGATGACCAGCTTGTAATAACCCCTGCAGGTGATCTGGATTTTTCGGCAGTCTATACTCTGACTGTTCCTGCCGGCAGCGTTGCCGATGAAGAAGACGAAAACAACACTATGGTTTCCGACTTTGTCATGAGCTTCACAACTGAGCCCGACCCTGATGCAGAATACCTTGTAACCATTCATATTGATCCGGAAGAAGGCGGAACAGTCGAAGGCGAAGGCCTGACT
>SLMM01000151.1 GCA_007133565.1 Bacteroidales bacterium | reverse complement strand
CTTGTTTTGCAAGCTACTCGAATCTTATCCCTGGTTCACAATTATCCGGCTTTTTACCCCGCAGGAGATTAAGGATATGCTTTCTGATGATATAATAAAAAGATTGAGATCTCCATCATTACGACAGAAATATGAATTTGTCAAAGAACGATTACAGGAAATTATACCAGATACAGGATAGTTTTTTCAAGTGGTTGTCCGGCTTTAATATTGAGTTTGGTAAAGAGAATTCGTTGGGGAAAAATAAAGCGGCTATTGAAGATGCTAAACCTTTAATGAAGAAAAATTCAACCTGACCATGCAAAAGCTGAAAACCACCTTTCTTCTCCTTTCCGGAAGTGCTGCTGCATTCGCCGGAAGTGCTGCTGCATTCGCCGGAAGCGCTGTTTCATTCGGCGCACAACCCTGTTTTCCTGCAGAAACGGATGCCACAGATCTTGCAACTACCCGGGCCCCGGCAGCCCGGCAAAACCAGTTAATTCAACAAAGGCCCAACATCCTGTGGATAAGTGTCGAGGATATAAGTACCGATCTGAGCTGCTACGGCGCTACCGGTATTCATACCCCCAATATCGACCGGCTCGCCGCCGAGGGGATCATGTACAAACATGCCTATGCCACAGTAGGTGTTTCGGCTCCAAGCCGCAGCTCCATCATAACAGGCATGTACCCGGTCAGCATCGGCAGCCACAACATGCGTACAGGTCCCCACTGGACCTACCGGTCGCCTGACAACGAAGATTATATGGAGGATTATTACGGTCTGTATGACCAGAAGGGAAGGGTGGTGCCCCACTACGCGACCGTGCCGCCTCCTTACGTACGGTGTTTTACCGAGTACCTGAGGGAGGCGGGCTATTACACGACCAACAATGCCAAAACCGATTACCAGTTTAATCCGCCACTCACGGCATGGGATGAAACCAGCGGCCGCGCCCATTACCGCAACAGGCCTGATGGAGCGCCTTTTTTTGCTGTGTTTAATGATGAGATCACCCATGAATCCCGTATATGGATGAAGAAGGATGACCCGATGCTGGCTGACCGCTCCAAAGTGCCTGTTCCCGCCTACTTCCCCGTTATACCGTCGGTTGTCGAGGCAGTATCCCGCGTTTACTCCAACATTATTGAACTGGACAGGAACGTTGGCAGGATACTTGACGAGCTTGAGGCCGAAGGGCTGCTCGAAAAGACCATCATCTTCTTCTGGAGTGACCACGGAGGGCCATTGCTTCGGCAGAAGAGGGCGGTGGGGAATAGCGGACTGCATGTGCCGCTTATCGTGAGGCTGCCAAACGGCGAGATGGCAGGCAAAGTGGTTGAAGATATTGTCTCCCTGATGGATTTAGGGCCTACCGTGTTGTCCCTTTCGGGGATAAAGCCGCCTGAGCATATGCACGGCAGGGCATTTCTGGGGCCCTACAAGACGGATACACCGCACCGGTATGCATTCGGTTCGGCCGACAGGTTCGATGAGGTGTACGACATGAGCAGGTCGGTGATAGACGGCAGGTATGTTTACATCAGGAACTTCCGCCCTGAGCTGCCTCTTGTTTACAGGAACGCATACCGCGAACAGATAGATATGACCCCCGAACTGATAGAGATGGACCGTCGCGGTGAGCTTGAGGGCGATGCCGCCTATATATGGATGAAAACCAAACCTGTCGAAGAGCTGTACGACCTGCACAACGATCCCTGGGAGGTGAATAACCTGGCAGACTGCCCCGGGCACCGGGAGAAGCTCCTTGAGCTGCGGGGTGCACTGGCGCAGTGGCAACTGGAGGTAGGCGATCTTGGTTTCATTCCTGAGCATGACCTGGTACAGATGAAATGGCCGGGACTGGTTCAGCCCGAAACGGAGCCGGTATCCTTCAACCTCGCCAGTGGAATGCTCGAGTTATCCAGTGCCACCGAGGGGGCAAGCATCGCCTGGCAGATAAAAGGAAGAGATGATCCTGGCCAATGGAGGCTTTACCACCAGCCAATCAGGGTTGAAAGCGGAAAAACCCCACCATCACAAGGCGCAAGGGCCTCAGGCACGGAACGAGCTGATGCGGGAGTTGCAGCCGGTGATACTATCTACACTGCAACCGGTGATACTATCTACACTGCAACCGGTGATACTACCTCCACTGCAACCGGTGATACTACCTCCACTGCAACCGGCAGAAACACCATAGCTGAGGGTGAGGTCATCAGGGCAAGGGCCATAAGGATCGGTTACAAGACTTCTGAAATAACGGTTTTCGGGCAATAAAAGGCTCCAAACAGCCCAGCGGTCAGGGGATTTTAGGGCCGGGGTGTCAGGTTCCTACTTTACGATGATCTCCCGGAAGTCCAGTTTTCTGATGTATTCAAAGAAGGTGGTGACCCTGGCTTGTATTACATTTCTTATTGTGGTTATAAATAACAACAATAGGAAATAATAACCCTCTTGGGGTCAGTCTCCCGGTCTTATCTCGTTTGCACCGGGGTTAACCATATTCTGCTATTGCCCTGTCAGTTCTCCTCATGGTTGGTTGGCTGGTCTAATCTCGTTTGCACCGGGATTGAGCGTGTATTCCTGTCCCCGCCATATCAGCCTGCCGGGTATGCCTTCGGGGAGTGTGATGCTGAAGGCCGGGCTTCTGCCTTGCAATCCGCGTCCCCGGACCTTTATTTCTCCATTTGGATGCGGCATCCCTGCATCTATTTCGTCAAGCTCTCCGGGATGCGGCTCAACTCTCACGCTTCTGAATGACGGTTCGGCGGGCGTTATCCCTGCCATCCCCGAAAGGAAAAAAT
>SLMM01000095.1 GCA_007133565.1 Bacteroidales bacterium | reverse complement strand
TTAGGAAACAAGTAAAAGAGTTCAAAGTTTAATTTTCCGGCAATTATAATATTTTTTTGGTAATGGCTTACCGTTGATGGCAGAGTTCATCAAGAGCAACCATTGCATCAGGAGAGCCGAGCGCGGCCGCCTCCCGCCAGTCGGCGCAGGCCTCTTTGGCCTTTCCGATCCTTTTCATGGCCAGGCCCCTGTTGTACCAGGCCCCGGCCAATCCCGGATCAATAGTGGTTGCCATGGTAAAATCATCAATTGCCCCCCTTATGTCATCCAGAAGATACCTTGATACACCGCGCTTGTACCATGCTTCGGCGTATCCTTCATTTATCTCAATTGCGGCAGAGTAGTCCTCTATTGCTTCATGGTATCTGCCCAGGGCATCCCGTGCCAGTCCCCGTAAAAGGTAAACCTCCGCATATGCCGGATTAATCTGTATTGCCATATCCAGGTTCCTTATTGCTTCCTCGTACCGGGATAGTGAGTATTTCGACCTGCCTGTAAGGATATACGCTTCCGCGAAAGCGGGATTAATATCAAGAACAGCCTGGTAATCTTCTATCGCCTTTAAATGGTCGCCAATGGCATCCCTGGCCCTGCCCCTTAATATGTAGGCCTCGCTGAATTCCGGATCAATATCAGTAGCCCGGTTCAGGTCGGCTATCGCTCCTGTGAAGTTGGAGAGGAGGTACTCAGAACGGGCTTTGAGGACCCATGCCTCGGCAAAATCGCTGTCAATAGCCACCGCCCTGCTGAAATAGGTTATTGCGCCGGCATGATCTCCTGCTGCACTTCTCATTATCCCGTTGTGAACCAGTTCTTCGGCGGTCTGCCCGAAACCGGGCACCGATAAAGTGAGAAATACCAGGCACAGTATGGCTGCGACCTTTTGCTGTGCCTTAACCGGAATGAAACATAGAATGGTTTGTTGCATGGTACCGGGTTTCAAGATTATATATTTATAACTGTTGTGAACCCGGATAATTGTATTGAGTGAACCAGTATGGTACCTGAGCCTTCTTGCCTGTTATTTTTTCTTCAGTTATTTTTCATCATCCAGTACAGGCCTTTCACCCCACGCCTTATTTCCTTAATTTTCAGCATAATGATTATTTTTTCAATGTAGGCAAGTACACCCCAGCCTATAGCGAAATAATAGAACCATGGAATGAAATCATATGCAAAAAGGGTAAAAAGGAAGGCACCCTGAATATATCCCGATGCTACAACTGAGAAGATATGCAAGCCAGGGATCTTGCCAAATTTGTTCAGGGCAATGATATAATGGATGATTATCAACGCGACAAAAACATACAGCAACCAGGCATGAGGCTGGATATCCGGCCATTTGAACAGGGCTATTCCAATAATAGCCAGTACATAAGAACCGGAATCGGCAAGATAGTCAAGCTGGGCCCCAAACTTCGTAACAAGGTTGAAAGTACGTGCTATCAAACCATCCAGCGCATCAGTAATCAGGCTGATGCAGAATAAAACGATAAACCACAGTTCATAACCCAGTAAGGCCAGGGCAAGGATGACCGGGAACATTAACAACCTGTAAAAACTGAGGGCATTCGGAACGTTCAGTATGTTTTCTCCTTTGTAGATTAGCTTCATTTTCAGCTGTTTTTCATGTTTATTTATCAATCTTTTGGAGTATTAAACTTAAAATAATTTGTTTACTTATCAAAACTTTGATCATCTTGCATTGTTTTATTTATTTTTAAGTGTCCGGCAAATCTCGCCGGGTTAATGGATGATATTGAAAAAATATGAAGTATATAGGAGCACATGTGAGCGCTGCAGGGGGCGTTGAGAATGCCCCGCTGAATGCACATTCCATCGGGGCCAGGGCATTCGGGTTGTTTGTAAAGAACCAGAGGCAGTGGGTGGCAAAGCCCCTTGAGCAGAAAAGTATCGATGCGTTTAAGGAGAACTGCGAAAAGTACGGCTACAAACCGTTTCAGATACTGCCGCACGACAGTTACCTGATCAATCTTGGCCATCCCGAAAAGGCGGGCCTTGAGAAATCACGCAATGCCTTCCTTGACGAGATGCAGAGATGTGAGCAGCTCGGACTCGACCGGCTCAATTTCCATCCCGGCAGCCATCTGGGCCAGGTTGATGAGGAGACCTGCCTCCGCACCATTGCCGAATCGGTCAATATAGCCCTCGACAAAACAAGAGGGGTGACTGCCGTGATCGAGAATACGGCCGGACAGGGCACTAATCTCGGACATACCTTTGAGCAGATAAAGTTCATAATTGATCATGTCGATGACAGGGAGAGGGTTGGGGTCTGCATCGACACAGCCCATGCCTACTCTGCGGGATATGATATCAGGACGGCAGAGGGTTTTGAGAAAGCTTTCGCGGAATTTGACGCTGTTATCGGCTTCAGCTATCTCAGGGGTATGCATATCAACGATTCAAAGAAAGAGCTGGGTTCGAGGGTGGACAGGCACGACCTGATAGGGGAGGGGACACTTGGCAATGAGGTGTTTGTGAGGCTGATGAACGACCCGCGTTTCGACAACATCCCGATAATACTGGAGACCCCTGACGAAACCCGGTGGAAAGAGGAGATCGCCTTTCTTTACGGGTCGGTAAGAGACCAGGGGTAAAACCACGATCACAATACTTGTTTGAGGTTTATGACCACCAGTAACCCTTGAAGAAGATAGTTCACTCACCCCATCCGGGCGTTGGATTCCTTAATTGCTTCAAGCATGGCGATGACATTTTTCACAGGCACATTAGCCTGAATATTATGCACTGTGTTGAAGACAAATCCGCCATTTTTCGAAAAAATTTCGCAGAATCTC
>SLMM01000134.1 GCA_007133565.1 Bacteroidales bacterium | reverse complement strand
GATCGGGTCATTCCCTGATGGGTATGAGTGAGGTAATTACCGAAAGCAATACATACCATCCTATGATTATGGTTATTGCCGGAACACCCCACCATAAAAAAAGGATGAGTGAAGGAAGCAGGAAAATGTACCTTACCTTGTTGCCGGAAAGCCCGAAATGGCTGAACTTGATACTGAACATCCGCACGGGGGTTACCATAAGGACCGAGAGTATGATTCCTGCAGAGGCGAGTACAACCGGAGTGAAGAGCGTTTCCCTGACCCATATCGAATCGGATGTGAACAGGATATAGGCGGCAGAGGCGATGAAGATCCCCGCTGCCGGTGAGGGAAGTCCGCTGAATGCATCGCCGCCGTTACCGATGTTGAACCTGGCCAGCCTGATGGCAGCAAACATCACAGGCAGGAAGGAGGTGCCGAGAATGAGCAGTTGTGCCGGTGGCATGCCGTCAAGGCTAAAAAGGGGTTGTTCCATCACCAGGGATGTGTTTATAAGGTGAAAGAGGATAAATGATGGTGCTGCACCGAAGCTTATTATGTCGGCCAGGGAATCGAGTTCCCTGCCAAATTCAGACCAGGCATTGAGAAGCCGGGCTGCAAATCCGTCAAGGAAGTCGAATACTCCCGCCAGAAGTATAAGCAGTCCCGCAAGGGCCGGATCCTGGAAACTGATCAGGATGGCGAGGCACCCGGAAAGCAGGTTCAGCATTGTAAGCAGGCTGGGGATTGCCTTTTTGACCTGTGTAAGGAGGGATTGTGCCATGTGGGGGTTCTTTTTGGGGTGCCTGGTATTTCCTGCAGGTTGCAATAATTTATTGCAAAAATAAGTTAAAAATGATAGTTTGCACGGTTAACATGGTTTTTTATCTTTAGCCGGCAGTAGATTCAAAATTGCAGCCATTTGACAACAACAGCAGACAAGAGTATAGTTTTAACCCTGGCGCTGGTTTTTTTGGCAGGCTGTCTTAACGGGCAGACTGCCAAATATTCCAATGAGTTTCTGAATGTCGGCGTGGGAGCACGGTCGCTCGGCATGGGGAGGGCGTTCGTTGCCAATGCGGGCGATGTGACCTCTGCATACTGGAACCCTGCCGGCATGGTAAACCTGGCAGGAAAGCATGAGGTTGCACTTATGCATGCCCAGTATTTTGCAGGCATTGCCAAGTTTGATTACCTGGGAGCAGGGAGCAGGCCTGATGACAGAAGCGCTATAGGCGTTTCCCTGCTGCGTTATGGGGTTGATGATATACCCAACACGATTGACCTGATGGATGGTGACGGCAATATTGATTATGACAGGATAAGCAGGTTCTCGGTAGCCGATTATGCCCTTCTGCTTACATATTCGCGCCGCACCCCGCTTGAAGGCCTTGATGCAGGAGGCAATATCAAGATAATAAGGCGTGTGGTGGGAGAGTTTGCCTCTGCCTGGGGGTTTGGGCTTGATTTGGCCGCAAGGTACAGTTACGAGGGATGGATATTCGGCGCTGTGCTTCGGGATGCCACCGGCACCTTCAATGCCTGGCAGTTCAATGAAGATAAGCTGGTTATTGAAGTGGCGGATTCAGTTTTTAACCTTCCGCCTGAAAATTCGCTCGAACTTACCGTGCCGCGCCTACATATAGGTGTGGCACGCAACTTTGTGCTTTCTGAAAAGGTTACTCTGCTTGCTGAGTTCAATGCATCGCTATCTTTTGAGGGACGCACAGCCAACGTTTTGTCCGGTAATCTGATCGGGGCTGAGCCCGTTATTGGGGTTGAAGCCGGTTACGGGGGTCTGGTTTTTTTCAGGGCCGGGCTTGGCAATTTGCAACGGATTACCGAATTTGGCGGCAAAAAGAGGCTGCTGGCCGACCCGTCGGCAGGGATAGGGTTGAATCTGGGGAGTTTTTACCTTGATTATGCCATGAGCAATATTTCGCCGCAGACAATAGCCCTTTACTCGAATATCTTTTCAGTAAGGTACGTTTTTGGTGCGGATTGATGATAATTTTTTATACAATGAAGATAGCAGTTGATTTTGACGGTACAATAGTTGAAGATGCCTATCCGGATATCGGCAAGCCTATGCTTTTTGCTTTTGAAACGATGAAAGAGCTTCAGAAACAGAGACACCAGCTTATCCTGTGGACATACCGTTCAGGCACCGAACTGGAAGAGGCCGTGGAGTTTTGCAGGTCTAACGGCATTGAGTTTTATGCAGTGAACCGGAGCTACCCGGAGGAGGAATTTGATCCGGAAAACAGCAGGAAAATTCATGCCCATATCTTTATTGACGACAGGAATATCGGGGGTTTTCCCGGATGGAGCAGGGTGTGGCAGATGCTTAACGATGAAGATATCGGCAATGAATTCTTTCCTGTTTACCGCGAAAGTGAACCGCGCAGCCTGTTGCAGAGACTTTTTGGAAAAACCGGCAAATGAACAATAACAGATAATATGAGAATTACAGGCAAAAAAGCCAGGGTACACGTGATGGCAATTACTAAACTGCTGTTTTGGGCCATTATTTGCCTGTCACTGGCTTTTGGTGCTCCACAGGGATGTGCCGATACACCCGGCAGCGGTAACGACCGCGGTGACGGCATCAGGGAGGCAGCGGAGGCTGAGGCAAAACCTGCTCCCCCTTCACGAGTTTCCGGGCGTATTACTGCTCCTGCCGGCGGAGAAACGTTTACAATCGGCGACATAATTAACGTAGATATTGAATTTGACGACGATGCAGGCGATGCCAGTGATATATCGGTTATGGCCGATGGACGTGATGCCCGTTTTGAGTGGGTGCAGCCGGGAACTCTTAGATTAGATACCGGGGGATTGCCTGCCGGAACCCGGCGCATAGCGGTCAGCACAGAGTTTGATGACGGCCGGCGGGAGACAATGCAGCTAAGGATTGTGCTCAGGTCGGATATAGTGCCTGTTCGTTACACCTACAGGATTGTGAACAGCTTCCCTCATGATATCCGTGCTTTTACGCAGGGGCTTGTTTACCACGAAGGTTACCTCTACGAATCTACCGGTCAGTACGGTCAGTCAACACTCCGAAAGGTTGACCTCGAAACCGGGGAGGTGTTGCGGAGCCTTAACCTCGACAGGCAGTTCTTCGGTGAGGGCCTTACCGTTTATGACGGGAAGCTTTATCAGCTCACCTGGCAGTCGCGGGTTGGATTTGTTTATGATATTGGTACTTTCAGGCTCCTTAACAGGGTGCATTATGAGACAGAGGGATGGGGGCTTACCACAGACGGTTCTGACCTGCTTAAGAGTGACGGTTCTCACTACATATATGTCCTTGACCCGCAATATTTTTCTGAAACCAGCCGCATTGAGGTTTATGATCGCAACGGGAGAGTTGACGGACTGAATGAGCTCCAGTATATCGAAGGTACTATTTATGCCAATATTTTCGGAACAGATGAGATTGTAATGATAGAGCACGGCACCGGAAGGGTTACCGGTGTGGTTGATCTTACCGGTCTTCTTGACCGCCGGTACCACCATCCAAACCTGGACGTGCTTAACGGAATTGCCTGGGACGCGGAACGGGACAGGCTTTTTGTGACGGGAAAGAACTGGCCCAGGCTGTTTGAGATCGAGCTTGTTGAGAGATGAACAGGGGATGATGAACCTGTTTGCCGGCGAACACCGGCTCAGGCAGTTCTGCCCACCAGCACCCTGATGCTCCTGGGAATAATGTCGAAAGTAAAGGGACTGTGGCCCAGAGATTCTCCGTCAGTTTCAAGATGAATGTGAGGATTGCTTTCTATATACACCGATTTCCCCCGGTAGGTATCAACCAACGGATGCTTGTTTATTGTACCGTTGTAGAGTCTTTTGAGGTTGAGCACTACATCGTGCTTCCTTATCTTGTTGATTACCGTTATATCGAAGAGTCCGTCATCGGGAACGGCTTCCGGCAACTGCATCATGCCTCCTCCGTTATACTTGCAAATTCCGATGCTGATATTGAAAATGTTGTTGCTGATCTCTTTTGAGTCAATCTTGATGGTAGTTCTTGTATATTTGTATTTCACAAGGCTGGTCAGTATGCTTTTCAGATATGCCAGCGGTCCCCCCTTCCCGGACTCTTTAAGCTTGTTTGTCTTGCTCACGACAAGCGCGTCAAATCCTATCCCGGCTATGTTGACAAAATACCGTTTCTCCTCATCTTCGCCGTTAAAGTACCTCACTACCCCGGCATCCTGAATAAAACCGTTTTCCATTTTGATTGTTGCAATAGCCCCGGCATAGTCATGCGGGATACTGAACATCCTCCCCCAGTCATTCCCTGTCCCCACCGTTATCATGCCAAGTGATATTTCCGGGGTGGGGTAACGCTTTTGCCTGAAGATGCCGTTTACCACTTCATTCATTGTTCCGTCGCCCCCAACCACTATCAGCTTTTTGTAACCCATTTCAATATGAGACCGGGCAATTTTAATGGCATGTCTGGGAGAGTCGGTAAATACCGCCTTAAATCTGATATCTTCCTGCCTGAGCAGTGATGATATCTTGTCCCAGTCGCGTTCTCCTTTTCGCCGGCCCGCATTGGGGTTTACAATTACCAGATGGGTGTTTTCAGGTTCTTTTTCCATATTTTTACGGGCAATAATTCCCCGGACTGTTCAGGCTTCAAACCTATACTTTTTTTATTTATTACACAAACCCGGCTTTTATATAAAACGTAACTTAGCAAGGCTGATTTATGGCATATCATATTTATAAACAATTTTGACCAGGCCGGACAACATGATTTGACGCGAGCAGGTTGCAAATGAGTATATTCCACAGAGGTTGTTAATAACCTGTTGAAAAGCCTCGTTTGGTTGTTAAAAACTAGGATAAAGCATGCCTGATCAGTTATGCTATTTAAGTTGTAATTTTGGAAGTTCTAAAATTTATTTATTTATTATTGTGCTGAATCATTTTAAAATCCGGAATTAGATGGCCAAAGTAATTGCATTAGCAAATCAGAAAGGTGGAGTGGGTAAAACAACAACGGCAATTAATCTTGCATCAAGCCTTGCGGTGCTCGAAAAGAAGGTGCTCCTGATTGATGCTGATCCACAGGCAAATGCCACATCAGGCATGGGTTTCGACATTCGTACTATAAAGACCAGCATTTACGAGTGTCTTATTGATGAGCTTGACCCCAATGGGATCATCCTGAACACAGAAGTCGAGAGGCTTGACCTGATACCCTCGCATATTGACCTGGTAGGGGCGGAGATTGAGATGACCAACATGCCGGAGAGGGAGCAGATACTGAAGTCAGTGATTTCCAAAATAGATGATAAATATGATTTTATCCTGGTCGATTGTTCGCCTTCTCTGGGACTTATTACGTTGAATGCCCTGACAGCTTCAGACTCGGTGCTGATACCTGTACAGTGTGAATACTTTGCTTTGGAAGGGTTGGGTAAGCTTTTGAATACTATAAAGATAGTGCAGAACCGCCTGAATACCTCGCTCGAGATAGAGGGCTTCCTTCTGACCATGTATGATTCCCGGCTGAGACTGTCCAACCAGGTTGTTGAGGAGGTGAAGAAGCATTTCCAGCAGATGGTTTTCGAGACAATAATTCAGAGAAATATCAAGCTGAGCGAAGCTCCAAGTTTTGGTAAGCCGGTGCTGCTGTATGATATCAATTCGACCGGAGCCGTGAATTATCTCAACCTTGCAAGGGAGCTTCTTCAGAAACATGACAAGACAAGGGTTAGCAATGCCGACAAGGTGATAGAATAATGTTTTTTCAATTATTAAAGAGAACTGGATAATGGCTGCAAAGAAAAATGCATTGGGCAGAGGGCTCAGTGCGCTGATCACCGACGAGGAACCCTCCAGAAGGCGCGGAGGAGATCTCCCGGGGCAGGACGAGATAGAGCTTAACGCTATAGAGGCAAACCCGTTTCAGCCGCGTACAAGGTTTGAAGAGGAGTCGCTCCAGGAGCTTGCCTCCTCGATAAGGGAGCTCGGTATTATTCAGCCGATAATTGTCAGGCAGATAGCTGAGGGCAGGTATCAGCTCATAGCCGGTGAGAGGCGGCTCAGGGCCGCGGGAATGGCCGGCCTGGAGACTATCCCGGCATGGATACGGACAGCCGATGACCAGGAATTGCTTGAGATGGCCCTGGTTGAAAACATACAGAGGGAGGACCTGGACGCTATTGAGATAGCAATAAGCTACCAGCGACTCCTTGATGAATGCAGCCTGACCCAGGAGAACCTGAGCGAAAGGGTCGGCAAGAAGAGGTCGACCATATCCAATTATATCAGGCTTTTAAAGCTTCCTGCCGAGATACAGCTCGGTATCAAGCATCGCCAGATAAGCATGGGGCATGCAAGGTCACTTATCAATATGGATGACCCTGAAGCGCAGCTTAAAGTGTACAATAAAATAATTGCCAACGACCTTTCTGTCAGGAAGGTAGAAGATCTGGTCAGGAAACTCGGGACTGAAAACCGGGAGGATGACCCCGTAAAGGAGAAGCCAGGAAACGAACTTGATGGCTATGAATCTCTTCGTGACCACCTGGCCGGCTACTTTGGCGCTGATGTTCAGTTCAGGAGAAATGAAAAGGGGAAGGGAAAGATCGTTATTCCTTTCTCCTCCAATGATGAGCTTGAGAGGATCGTAGGGTTGCTTGACAAGCTGAATACTTAAACTCCCGGGCATTACGTTATTGTGAAGTACCTGAACTTTCGGATGTTTTGACACATATCATCTTCACCCCCGCAATATGCAGAATTATGCTGCTCCTTATGCTGGCAGGCAGCCAATTTGCCTTTGCAGTTTCAGAAGGCTTTGCCGGCGGATTAATGGATACAGCAAGCGTCATTTCCGTGGACATCAGCCCTGAAAACACCCTGAATGAAGACAGTTTTGCTTATCCTGAAGACAGCCTGATCGGGGATATTACAGAACCTTTCGCTGAACATCGTTTTCAGCCCAATCCGCGCAAATCGGCCATGTATTCGGCCGTTTTACCGGGACTGGGGCAGATCTATAACCGCAAATACTGGAAGGTGCCCATTGTGTACGGAGGTTTTGCCGCCCTGTCATGGTACGCGATGTTTACACACGAAGAATTTGTGAGGTACAGGAATGCATACAGCTTCCGCATTGATGGCAATCCTGAGACCATTGATGAGTTTATTGATGATTTCAGGTACACGGAAGATGTGCTGCAAAGGTTCAGGGATTATTACAGGAGACAGCGTGACAGGACATATATATGGATTGCCCTTTTTTATGCGATCAATATTATTGATGCAACCGTTGACGCCCATTTCTTTGATTTTGATGTGAGCGAAGAGCTTGGTATAAGGGTGGGCCCTTCGGTAATTGCACCTGACCGGCCGGTTATCGGCAGGGACGGCTCACAGGTCGGTCCCGGGATAAGGTTCAGTGTGAATTTTTAATATATTTACAGCAAAAATTCGTAGCCGACATGATGAGACTACTTCCGCCCGCAACATCCTTTATTCTTATATTGCTGTGTTCCCCTGCATTTGCAGGAATCACCGATATGGATACGGTAACCTACCGCACCACAGTTCCGGTTGCAGATTCCCTGCCGGAGGGGATAATCATGGAGCCCGGGGAACCATATTACGAGATTACCGATCCTGTCGAGCTGATATTTGAAAGCAATATTGACAGCCTGCTGAATTTGTGGTACATCAAAAATGCCCCCAGGAGGAACCGGGGTGAGCCACTTGAGGACAGCAGCGGGTTTGTTCCGCCTGTTTTTCCTGATTCGGTATATATTGAACGGCTGGCACGTCTACCCTCGGTTATTGACCTCTCCTTTAACAGCGTGGTAAGGAATTATATCAATGTCTATACCGTAAACCGGAGGGAACAGATGCAGGTGATGCTGGCATTAACCGAATACTATTTCCCTGTTTTTGAAGAGATACTCGACTATTACGACCTTCCGCTTGAGCTCAGGTACCTTCCTGTTGTTGAATCTGCATTGAACCCCCGGGCTGTATCACGGGTCGGTGCCACAGGAATATGGCAGTTCATGTTCGGCACCGCAAGGATGTACAACCTGACCATGAACTCGCTGGTTGACGAGCGGCGCGACCCGTATGCGGCAACACATGCCGCTGCGAGGTACCTTAGCGATCTGTACCGGATTTTCAATGACTGGACGCTTGCCCTTGCCGCCTATAACTGTGGTCCGGGAAACGTAAACAGGGCAATACGAAGGGCAGGAGGATCAAGGGATTACTGGAGGATATACTACTTTCTGCCAAGAGAGACAAGGGGATATGTTCCAGCATTTATAGCTGCAACATATGCCATGAACTATTATGAGGAGCATGCCCTCGTTCCGGCCGGCCTGGAGTTGCCATTGTTTACCGATACCGTAATGGTTACGAGAGATATCCATCTTATGCAGGTTTCGGAGGTGCTCGGCCTTCCGGTCAATCTGCTAAGGGATATAAATCCCCAGTACCGCCGCGACGTGATACCTGCCGGAGGACAATCGATGACCCTGAGGCTGCCCGCCGAGCAGACAACAAGGTTTATTGACCTTGCAGACAGCATTTACGCATACCGTGCCGATCATTATCTGAAAAGGGAAAACCTTGTGGTTTCACCCGGACGGCCGGGAATCGCACCCGACCCGCCGGCAGGCAGGACGCAGGTAAACTACACCGTAAAAAGCGGGGACAACCTTGGGTTTATTGCCGAATGGTTCAATGTGAGGGTATCAGACCTCAGGCACTGGAACAACATCAGGGGAAGTCTGATAAGGACAGGGCAAAGGCTGGCCGTATTCGTGCCGACCGACCAGACCGATTACTATAATGAGGTCAATAACCTGAGCTTTGCAGAAAAACAGGCGAGGGTCGGCAGATCGCCGGCCGTAAACCAGCCTCCGGTTACGGTGGCATCGGACAATACGGGTGAATTCATCTATTATACCGTGCGCAGGGGAGATACATTGTGGGGTATTGCACGACAGTTTCCAGGGGTAAGTGAGAATGATATCCTGCAGCTCAACGGCCTCAGTAATGCCAACCGTATTTTCCCTGGCCAGCAGCTAAGGATCAAACCTGCAGGGTAAGGATTGCTGCAATGAAGAGATTATATACATATCTGCTTGCCGTCATCATGCTTGTCCCGGCCTTTCGGGTTGAGGCCCGGCAGGACGAAGTGACCGGCACACCCGAAACACCTGAAATAAAACCTTTCCAGTTAAGTATTTTCCCTTTGATAGGCACCGAGGGTGTATATTCGCATAATTACATCTACAATATATCGCTGAATGTTTTTGCCGGGATTACGGGAGGCGTTGATGGGGTCGAGCTGGGAGGGTTCCTGAATATCAACAGGTATTCTGTTACGGGACTCCAGGCAGCAGGCTTCGGAAACATTACTGCCGGAGGGCTTGAAGGAGCTCAGTTCTCCGGATTTCTGAACGTGAGCGGCTCAAATGTTAAAGGAATACAGGGTGCCGGGTTTGTAAACGTTGTAAGTGGAGATGCAAGGATTCTTCAGGGTGCCGGGTTTGGCAATATTGTCAGCGGCAATGCAAGGGGATTGCAGGGCAGTGGTTTTGCAGGCATCGTTTCGGGCAGTTTTGACGGAGTGCAGGCTTCCGGGTTTGCCAGCGTTACCGGGGGAAAGATGTCGGGCATGCAGGGAGCCGGATTTGTTAGTGTGGCAGGTGAAGTTGACGGAATACAGGGTTCGGGTTTCGTGAGCGTTGCCGGTAATGCTGAGGGTGTGCAGGCAGCCGGATTTGTCAATGTGGCCCGTAAAGTCAAAGGGTTGCAGATAGGTATCGTGAATGTTGCTGATTCGGTCGACGGACTGCCTTTGGGACTGTTAAGTATTGTCAGGGATGGCTACAGGAAGGCAGAGCTGTGGGGCGGAGATGCCATGAACCTTGGTATCGGATTTAAGACAGGGGTGAGGCGATTTTATAATTTTTTAACAGTAGGAACTCAATTTTCGGGAAGCAATACAGTTATTTCTTACGGATACGGTATTGGTTCGGAATTCAATCTTCCTGACGACCGTTACCTGAATGTTGAGTTGCTATCTCATCATTTGATGGAGGATAAATGGTGGAGATACGAACGGATAAACATACTCAACCAGTTGCGTGTGACATATGCATTTGATCTGGATGAAAGATGGCAGTTTTTTGCAGGGCCGGTACTGAACGTTCAGGTATTGAGGAAAGGAAGTGAAGAGAACAACGGAAGTGAAGAGAACAACGGAAGCAGGATTGCACCATACCATATCCTTGAGTTTAGCAGCAGGCATGCTGATACCTGGGTTTGGGCAGGCATAAATGCAGGATTCAGGTTTAGGTAGTTTTTCATAATTCAGGTTAAGTTTTAGGTTTATTAGATGGGTTAATTTTGGTTCGGTGGGGAAGCACGGAAGTGTTTCCCCACCGATGGTTAGAGGGGTATATATGCCCTACAGGTAGTCGTCATCGCTTTCCTCGCTGCTGGTAAAGGGAGCAACGGCACGTTTGTAGATACCCTGTACCCAGGCAATGGCCATTCCGTAATTGGTAACGGGAACTCCCGCATCGGCCGCCTGCCTGATCCTGTTTATAAGCTGCCTGCGTGTAATTACGCAGCCGCCGCACTGTATTACCAGGGCATAATCGGTTACCGGCCTGGGCCACTCGGCCAGTCCCCCGACAACATCAAACTCCAGCTTTTTACCTGTAAAGTTGCTTATCCATCTGGGTATTTTGACGCGTCCTATATCGTCGCATGATACATGATGAGTACACGATTCGAGTATAAGCAAACGGTCGCCGTCCCTGAGGCCGGATATCCTGGGTGTCCCTTTGAGGTACAGTTCAAAGTCGCCCTTGTGCCTGGCAAGGACTATGCTGAAGCTGGTAAGAGGAACGTCGGCAGGGACCGAGGCATCAGCCTTGACGAATATCTGGCTGTCTGTTATTGCAAGGCTGGGTTTGATGCCGGTTTTTCTCAGGAATGCATCCACCTCCCGCTCCTTAAGTACAACAGCTACGCAGTCATTGTCGATGATGTCGCGTATTGCCTGCACCTGAGGCAGGATCAGCCGGCCTGCCGGTGCCTGTACATCGATTGGGGTAATCAGGAGCACTATATCTCCGTAGCTTAGCAGGTCCCCCACCAGTCCCGTGCTTGTGCGGGCCGATTCGGGTATGGCCGATCTTATTGCAGAGATTATCTCTTCGGGGTATTCTCCCGTCTTGCTGCTGAACTCAATTACAACGGAGCCGGTAGCCTTTTCTATATATTCCCTGGTACTGGCAGAAAGCTTTTCAAGGTCAGATTTGTTGTGCACTATTATAAAGGGCAGTTCCAGCTTATTAAACCCGGCTACCAGCATTTTTTCAGGTTCGTCATAGCTGTTTGCCGTAATCACCAGTATGGCCAGGTCGACAGTCTTCAGTGTTTGAAGTGTTTTGGCTGTGCGTTTTTCTCCCAGCGAGCCGGTATCGTCAGAGCCGGCCGTGTCGATCAGCACAACAGGTCCGAAGCCGGTTATCTCAAACGACTTCTTTACAGGGTCGGTGGTCGTGCCCGGCACCTCGCTCACTATAGCTATTTCATGTCCCGCAAGGGTGTTGATGAGTGTGCTTTTTCCGTTGTTCCTACGCCCGTAAATGCCGATATGTGGTTTGGTGTCTTTTCCTCTTTGCATAATAAACAGCAGGTTTAGAGATTGCTAAATTATAGTTTTTTAAGCATTTTACGACCGGTGCGGCTGCAATAAGCTCAGCAAAACCCCCGGTTTTTTATTATCTTTACAGTATCCACAAATAAAAATGATAAAAATTTATGCAGTATTATCCCGAGAAAATTGCGTTATCGGTAAGATCGGCAAGGCTCCTGCGACGACTTTTCAGGGAGAATCCCAGGCTGGAGGGGATATATTCCGATGCAGGGAACGAGGAAGAGGCGAGGAAACTGGTGAGGAGCTGGGCAGAAGAGGTGATTGAAGACAATGACGTGGCCGTTGCCTATTACAAGGGCGAGAGCGGGGGGCCTGAGGCGTACAACAGCCTTCGGTGGCAGGATATAGCAGCAATACGGATACTTGATTATCTTGATAATGCCGGCAGGGAATTTTCAAATCCATACCGGGGTGGAGAAAAATCGGTCACCGATCCTTTCAACCTGTTGTGGCTGGGTGCGAAAAACGGCACCGGCGGATCCAAGCCGCTTTTCTTTGAAGATATGATACAGCTTTTCAGGCAGCTTACCGGACAGCTTCCGCGCAAGCGGCCTGGCAGGCAGAAGGTGGAGCAATGGATGAAGCGCTGGAGGCACGGACTGGAACCGGAGATTATAAGAGAACGTGAAGAAAACAGGGAAAGGATCATAAGGGTGCTGGCAGATAGGATTGAAAGCTGCGAGCCGGGGGAGAGCAGGTATACGTTTGAAGAGGGGTTAACTTACGATGAGAAGATAGCGAAAGTAAGGGAATGGTGGGGAGACCACATGTTTCACCTTCGCTTTGCAGTCCGTTCCCCCACTCTGCTGAACGAGCTGCTGGACTACTCACTCGACCTCGACACCCAGAAACTGCTGGAGAGAGCCGAAAAAAAAGGCATACCCTTCTTTGTCAATCCATACTACTTATCGCTTCTGAGTACCAGAACCGCGGGTTTTGCAGCCGGGGCAGATCTTGCAATAAGGCATTACGTGATATACTCCAAGCCGCTGATTGACCAGTTCGGCAATATTGAGGCATGGGAAAAGGAGGATAAGGTGGAGCCCGGCAAGCCAAATGCAGCCGGATGGCTGCTTCCTTCGCACCACAATGTTCACCGTCGTTATCCGGAAGTTGCCATCATGATTCCCGACACCATGGGCCGGGCCTGCGGGGGACTTTGTGTTTCGTGCCAGCGGATGTATGATTTCCAGAGGGGCAACCTGAATTTCAACCTTGACAGGCTGAGGCCAAAGGAGACCTGGGATGAAAAGCTCAGGAGCCTGCTGGATTATTATGAGAATGACACACAATTGAGAGATATACTGATTACCGGGGGTGATGCACTCATGAGCCGGGATAAATCACTTGAGAAGATCCTTGATGAGGTCTGTGAGATGGCCCTGAGAAAGAGGGAGGCAAACAAGAAGAGGCCGGATGGCACTAAATATGCAGAAATATTGAGGATCAGACTTGGTACCCGCCTGCTTGCCTATCTGCCGCAGAGGGTTACCCCCAACCTGCAGAAAATACTTGCCGGTTTCAGGAAGAAGGCTTCAGCCGCGGGACTTAGACAGTTTGTCATACAGACCCATTTTGAGAGTCCCATGGAGGTCACACCTGAGGCACAGCTTGCGGTCAGGAGACTGATCTCTGCCGGTTGGATGGTGACCAATCAGCTGGTATTCACATCGGCAGCATCAAGGAGGGGACATACCGCCATGTTGAGAAAAGTGCTGAACGACATAGGTGTGATAACCTACTACACCTTTTCGGTTAAGGGGTTCCTTGAAAATACATTCAACTATGCCACCAATGCCCGTGCTGTCCAGGAACAGTGGGAAGAGAAGTACGTAGGCGAAATACCCGGGCAGTTTCGGGAGGAGATCAGGAGCCTCTCAGACAATCCGGAGAGGATGATCGAGAACCTGGCCGGTTTGAGGGAGCGCAGCGGCATATCTTTCCTGGCAACCGACAGGAACGTGATAAACCTTCCGGCCGTTGGCAAGAGCATGACCTTCCGGACGATAGGCATAACCAGATGGGGCCGTCGAATCCTTGAATTCGATCATGATCATAACCGCTGGCACAGCCCTATCATCAACAAGCTTGGCAAGATGGTAATCATTGAGAGCAAACCGGTGGGCGAATACCTCAAACAGCTTCAGGAGATGGGTGAAGAACCGGATGAGTACAGGAGCATATGGGGCTATTCGATTGGCGAAACCGAGCCCAGGATGCCACTGTTTGAATATCCCGAATACCCTTACAGGGTCACCGGGGAGATATCAAATCTTGATGTGGGGTAAGATCCGGCGGGTTTTATCAGGAGGCAATTTCATATTTGTCTTTTAGGGGTTAAACAAAACAGGCAACATATTTGTTACCTGATAAATGCCGGGATGAAATTATTATTTGCCATACTTGTTCTCATCACAACTATATCCTTTCCGGGTATTACGCAAGTCACCCATTTTACGCGGGAGGGTACAATATCCTTTTTCTCATCCGCTCCACTTGAGGATATAAAGGCTGTAAACAACAGGGTGCAGGCTCTTTTAGACAATTCGTCCGGAGAGGTCGCTGTCAGAATGAGGATTGAGGATTTTCAGTTCAGAAAGTCACTCATGCAGAAGCATTTCAATGAAAACTACATGGAGTCGCATAATTATCCTGAAGCCAGGTTTGATGGTTATATTGAGGGTTTTGATGAATTTGCCGAAGATGCCTATCCCGATGAGGTTACTGTCAGGGGAAACATGACCATACGTGGTGTTACCAACGAGGTTGCGGTTACCGGGTCGTTCAGAAGGGCGGGTCCGCATTATGTATGCCGTGCAGTTTTTCCTGTAAGGCTGGAAGATTATGATATCAGGATTCCCCGGATGCTGGTCCGCAACATAGCCGAGGTAGTAGAAGTTACAGTGGATTTAAGGCTGGCTCCGGTAAATTGAAAAGTCCTATGAAGACATTCGCTGTATTAACCTTTTTGCTGACAGGTACATTGCTTACAGCCCAGATAACTGACAACATGTTTGATGATTTGGGGGGGTGGGATGATGATGTGGGCCTGCCTCTCAAGACTTTCAGAAGCACCCGCATTGTTAATATGCAATCGGTCGAGAATCCTTATCCCGGTGAGCTTGTATTTACCGTAGGTCACCGTTTCGGGAACGTTCAGACGGGCTTTTACAACCTGTTCGGGCTGGATATGGCAAGCATACGGCTGGGACTGGATTACGGGATAAATTCATGGCTGGCTGCCGGTATGGGGCGCAGCACATTCCAGAAAACCTGGGACGGTTATCTTAAGGCGAGGCTGATTACCCAGGAGGGAAGGCTCAGGTACCCCTTCAGCCTTACTTACTACGCGGCTGCTTCGCAGGCGACAATACGCAATATTTACCCCGTTCAGCATGACAACTTCCTTGACAAAACGAGTTTTATACACAGCCTTATGGTGAGCAGGAAGTTTTCTGAACTTTTTTCGCTGCAAATCAGCTCCATTTTGTTAAGAAGCAGATACCTGCCCGAGACCATGTCTGCTGTAAGTCATTTTTCACTCGGAGCCGCAACAAGGGTCAGGCTGACCCCGATGACCCACCTGAACATCGAATATATTCCCTCAATAATAGACGGCGGTGTTAACCGCACCAATCCGCTTTCAGTTGGTTTTGACATAGAAACAGGCGGTCATGTTTTTCAGCTTTTCTTTTCGAATACCCAGGGTATAGCTGATAAGGCGTGGCTTGTAAATACAACGGGGCAGTGGCAGGAAGGCGATATATTTTTCGGGTTTACCATTACTCGTGTTTTTTATTTATGAACATAGAATACAAATCATGCAAAGAAGAGAGTTTTTATTAAGAACCATGCAGGCAGGCGCTGCTGTTGTAATTCCAATTACTGTTATCTCGTGCAGCAAGGATGATGATAATGATATTGATCCTGACGGTAACGGTAATGGGAATAACATCGTTATCGATCTGGATACCCAGGATTACACACTTCTGAATACGGCTGGAAATGCTGTTGTCATTAATAATATTATCATTGCAAATACCGGGAGTGACCAGTTTGTTGCCCTGTCCGCCGTATGTACGCATAACGGCTGCCAGATAACCTACAATCATTCAAGCGGCAATTTTCCCTGCCCGTGTCACGGGTCGATATTTGCGGCAGACGGCTCCGTAGTAGAGGGCCCTGCATCAACTGCTGTAAAAAGATATACAGTTTCCCGGGAGGATAATGTGCTTACCGTTCAACTCTGACCGGACCGGGTTGCTGTAAGCGCCTTAAGGGATGCTGCAAGAAGGAAAAGGAACACTTCGCCTGCAATGAACCAGAAGCGTGATATGACTGAGAATGTCACCGCATTTTGGGATTCCATGCCACCGGCAATCAGGAAAGATACAAGAATTCCCTCCCTTATACCCACTCCGGCCGGCAGGAATACCACCACAAAACCGTAGGTCATGGCTGCCGGCCATATTAGCGCTGTAAGCAGACCTGCGCTTCCGGAAGTCAGCGGGCCTCCGTTTCCATGTATCGAATGCAGCAGCAGCCAGAACCCGGCTGACCAAAGCAGCCAGAAAAACAGTACAGGAATACTGACTCTTACGAAAAAGGAGAATTTCATCGGCCTGAAGCTGAACTCCTTTTTCAGTACTTTTTCCAAAGCCCACCTGGAGTTTCTGTGGAACCACCCTGAGAAGAGCAGGAACGACAACAGCAGCAGTCCACCAACAATAATGACCCCGATCAACGGTCTTTGCAGGATAAAGAATGTTGGCGGCAGGCTCAGTATCATGCCCCACCATACAAACAGCAACTGCTCCTGCAGTGATGCAAGCGAAAGTCGCTTCATGTGCCGTTTAGCCGGACTGATGAATGATGCGCGGCCCAGTACGACCCAGAATTTCCCGGGGACATATTTTGAGAATATATACAATCCGTGCGATATAACAGCCCTCACTGTTCCGGCAGAATGTCCCTCCTGCCGCATGGCCACGGCCCAGCTCACTCCCCCTGTAACAAAGCCGGTGAAAAGCAGAAGCAGGGAAAGGATGAGCTGCACCGGGTCAGGTGACAGGCCCCTGAAAACGATATAGTCGGCACGGTACAGGTACCAGGCAAAGAAGAGCAGTGAAAGGTAGAGCAGGATGCGGAAAATCCTTTGCATTTTTCAAAACTAAAGAAAAAAAATGGAAAATTCTTCCGGCTTCTGTTGACAACCTGCATCCTGCGCAGCGGCAGGGTCAACCGGACCGGACAGAAGCCGGTGCTGCCGCCTGCTGTTGACAACCTGCATCCTGCGCCGCGGCAGGGTCAAACCTGCAGGTCGTCGAGCGAGAACCCCATTTTGAGGAGATTTGAAGGTTTCAGGATCCCGGCCAGCCGTTCCCGGTCAATCAGTCTGAGTTCATCGTTTGCTGCGTAAATATCGATATTCTTCTCTTTCATAAGTGCTGCAAGCCTTCCGGCGCTGTTGTAGCCTATGAAAGGCAAAAGCGCGGTGGTTACTGACGGGCTGGAGAGAAGTTTTGCTTCGGACACCCGCCCGTCAATGGCCAGTTTCGCGAAAAGCTTGCCTGCCATTGATTCTGCTGCCGCGATCAGCAGTTTAAGGCTTTCAATCAGTGCGTGCCCCATGATCGGTATGTATGCATTCAGGTCAAGGCACCCGGATGCGGCCAGTGAGGTTATAAGCTGGTCGTTGGCATATACCTTGCGCGAAGCGCTTATCACAAATTCGGGAATGACGGGGTTGACCTTGCCGGGCATTGCCGAACTGCCGGCTTGCAGCCGGGGAAGGGTGACCTCGCCGCTGCCTGCCACGTCGGATGCAAGCAGGCGCAGGTCGGAAACCATCTTTTCGAAATTGACGGCGCAGGACTTGATGATGGCGTGCACCTCTACAAGGCTGTCGTGGTTTGATGTGGAATCGGGCATGTTTTCGCTCCGGGCAACGGGCAGGCCGGTAAGCCTCTGCAGTTCGGGCACCACCTCCATGATAAAGTACCTGGGCACGGCTATGCCTGTACCTGCGGCACTGCCTCCAAGGTTGACGGTTTTTATCCTCTCGATGCATTTCGACACCCTCCACCAGTCCCTCGACAAAGCCTCATTATATGCCCCCAGCAACATACCCCATGAAGAGGGCACGGCTGCCTGCATCTGTGTGTAGGCGATGCGGACACTTCCCCGGTGAAGGGTTTCGGCCTTTTCGACCGATGTCCGCAGTCCGTTTATTCGCTCTTCGAGCTCCAGGAGAAGCTTCATTACCGCGACCCTGAGCGCCGTGGGTACCACATCATTGGTGCTCTGGTATATGTTGGCGTGTTCAATGGGATCGACAAGCGTGTAATTCCCCGGAAGGGAGCCCATCCTTACAAGTGCGGCATTGGCGATTATCTCGTTGACATTCATGTTTATGCTCGTGCCTGCGCCTCCCTGTATTGCCGGTACGATGAAATGGCCGGAATATTTTCCGGCCGCCACTTCTGCAGCTGATGCCTCAAGGTTGCCGAGAACATCTTCGCCCACTGCGGCAACGGTTTCCGGCATCCTGCCGTATTTGCCTGTCGCGGCCCTGATGAAGGACCTGCATGTACGGTAACATGCCAGCTTTGTTAGTCCCATCGCACGGTACCATTCGGTATGGAACGGTGTCTCGCAGGGGAAGTTTTCAGCCGCCCTTGCAGAGTGGATGCCGTAAAGGGCATCCTGGGGCAACTCTTTTTCGCCGAGAAAATCCTTTTCGGTTCTCATATGGTCTGTTTTACCGGTAACCGGATTGCCGTCTGCCGGCTACCTTGAGATGGGCTGGGAGTAGTCTGCCACATCTTCGGCTGTTATTTTTTTATCGCACAGTATAATAAGCCTCTCAAGCACATTCCTGAACTCCCGTATGTTGCCGGTCCATGTTATCTTCTGCAGCTCGGCGATGGCCTCTTCGGTTATTACCTTCTTCTGCATGCCGTATTCGCTGCATATCTGTTCATTGAAGTGCTCAGCCAGCAGGGGTATGTCTTCGGTCCGTTCGTTCAACGTGGGCACATTTATCAGGATCACGCTCAGCCTGTGATAAAGGTCCTCCCTGAACCGGTTTGCCGATATCTCCTCTTTCATGTCTTTGTTGGTGGCGGCTATCACCCTGACGTCGACCTTAATATCCTTGTCGCTGCCCACAGGTGACAGGCGGTTTTCCTGCAGCACCCTGAGCACCTTTGCCTGTGCCGCCAGGCTCATGTCGCCTATCTCGTCGAGAAAGATGGTCCCCTTGTTTGCCTGTTCGAACTTGCCCTTTCTCTCCTTGTGTGCAGAGGTGAAGGCGCCCTTTTCATGCCCGAACAGCTCGCTCTCTATCAGCTCGGAGGGGATGGCAGCACAGTTAACCTCTACGAAGGGTTGCAAGGCACGCTGGCTTTTTTCGTGCAGCCACCTGGCCACCAGCTCCTTGCCAGTTCCATTCTTGCCGGTTACCAAAACCCTGGCGTCGGTGGGGGCAACCCGGTCTATCATCTCCTTTACCTTTTGCATTGCCGGAGATTCTCCTACCATTTGGCCTGTTTTGCTGACCTTGCGTTTAAGGGCTCGCGTTTCGGTTATCAGATCCGATTTGTCGAGTGCATTCCTGATGGTTATCAGCAGCCTGTTCAGGTCAAGAGGCTTCTCTATGTAATCGTATGCCCCTTTCTTGATGGCCTCTACGGCCGTATCTATGTTGCCGTGGCCGGAGATCATGATAACCGGCACGTCGGCTCGCTCTTCCATGATCCTGTCCAGTACCTCTATCCCGTCAATACCAGGCATCTTGATATCGAGCAATACAATATCATACTTGTTATTCAGGAACAGCTCAAGGCCCTCTTCGCCATCGGCCGAAAGGTCTATATTGTGCTTTTCATACTCAAGGACCTCCTTCAGTGAGTTCCTGATGCTTTTTTCGTCGTCGATAACAAGAATATCAGCCATATGTTACCTGTTAAGAGATCATAGCCGGGGCAGGGTGCTGACTTTATGTCGAAAGCATCTGCTGTTCAAGTATTTCCGATACTGCCCCCTCCTTGAGGGAGTAGTCGGACTGGATCATTGTCCGGATATTCAGCCGGCTGACGATAAAATTAACAAAAATCGCGGCAATTACAATCATCTCAACCCTCACGGGGTCCATTCCTTTCATCCGGAGCCTTTCGGCGGAAGTCGATTCCAGCAGACGCTGGTGAAGCTTGCCGAAGTCATCTGTGTCTATTGTGAAAAAGGGGGAACCGGATGGCTCGCCGCCCCGGTAATTCTCGGAAAGAAGGGCCCTGAAGGTGTCAAAGGTGCCCGAGGAGCCGATCAGTATATCAGGCCTGTGAATGAAGGCAGCCTCAAAGAAACTGTCAAGATGTAAGCCGAAGTAATCTTCGAATTCCTTGATTTCCTGCGGGGTCACCGGGTCGGAGGGCCTGAACTGCTCAAGGAGCCTGGCCATGCCCATGGGGAAGCTTTTTTTCCAGTATATCCTGTTTCCGTCGGCAATTATCAGTTCATTGCTGCCACCGCCGATGTCGAGTATCAGGTGCCTGGTATCGGCCATATCAACTGCCTGCTTAACACCGCGGTATATAAGTTCAGCCTCTTTGTCGCCGGATATTACCTGGATCCCGATGTTGAATTTCTCGTATACCACACGCACAAACTCAAGTCCGTTACCGGCCGACCTGATGGCCGAGGTGGCATACGCGTATATGTGGCCGGCCCGGCAGTCATTTATATATCTCATATGATTACCGATAGCCGCCAGTCCGCGCGCAAACGCCCTTTCACTTATCATGCCCCTGGTAATACCGTCTTCGCCCAGCTTTACCGGCTCCTTGCGGCTCAGTATAATGTTTCCCCTATTACCTGTACCTGCTTCAATGATAAGCAGGTTGAAAGTATTGGTTCCTAAATCAAGTATAGCATATCTCATGTCCTGTAACTGTTTCTGCAATTCGGGTGAAAGCTTCAGCCAGGATAGCGGATCCATTTCCAAAGCTCCCTGTAATTGACTTTTTTGCCGTACATCAGAATTCCGGTGCGGTATATCTTACCGGCGAGCCAGGTGGTAAAGATAAAGGTGGCTACCAGGAGGCCGGCCGACAGTGCAACCTCCCATAGAGGTACCCCGAAGGGAATGCGTGCCATCATTATTATTGGCGAAGTGAAGGGGATTACCGAGAACCAGAACGCAATCGGCCCGTACGGGTTCATGATGGCATTCATCATCACTATTATGGAGATGATCAGCGGTATTGTTATGGGCAGCATGAACTGCTGGGTATCGGTCTCGTTGTCGACGGCAGATCCTATTGCTGCAAAAAGAGACGCATAGAGAAGGTAGCCGCCGAGAAAATAGAAAAGAAAGGAGAACAGCATCACGCCGAAATTTATGGCCGATACCGATGCGAACATCTCCCTGAACCTTCCGGCCTGTTCGCTTTCAATTGGTTGAGATTGCTGGAGCGTGCTCGATGAGAAGAGGTCTTCGGCCACTACGGTTTCTGAAGAGGGTGTTCCAATGTCGGGGAAGAAGATCTGCTGCGCTGCAACCACCAGTACAACGCTCAGCACCACCCACAGGAGGAACTGGGTGAGCCCTACCATGCCTATGCCCACTATCTTGCCAAGCATCAGCTGGAAGGGCCTTACTGACGATACGATGATCTCGACCACACGGCTTGACTTCTCCTCGATAACGCCCCTCATCACCTGGGCACCGAAAAGGAATATGAAGAAATATATCAGGAACCCGCCAACATATCCCACTATCATTGCCAGTTCAGAGAAACTTTCCCTTTCGCCGCCGTCATCCTGCCAGATTATTGTCCTGATGTTTACGGTTGTCCGCACCGATTCCAGTATCCGGTCAAGGTCTTCAATATCAAAGGCCGCTAGTTTTTGTCGTTCAAGCTCTTTTTCTATTGCATTTGCAATGTGCATCCTGATATTGAGGCTTGGCTGACGATCTGACATCAACTGGACTGCCGAGGGTGTGGAGGTGATGATGTGCGCTATATAGAGGACTGCATAATAGTTGGTCTCGTCAAAATTTTCTCGCAGTTCGTCTACCGTAGTGTTCTGCAGGTATTCGAACTTGAGATAATCGGTTTCGGGTATCTGTCCGATGAACAGCCTGGAGCTGTCGATTACGGCAATAACCCTCACCTCCCTGTCCTCCAGGGTGGCAAACCAGGCCGGACCGATGATGACTGCGGCAAATAGCAGCGGGCCGATAATGGTCATTATGATAAATGATTTCTTCCTTACCCTTGTCAGGTACTCCCTGGCTATCACGATCGAACTCTTGCTGGTCATCGCAGCTGTTTTAAGGGTTATCAGTTTGTTTCCTTTTCTCCACCAGATCAATAAAAATATCGTTCATCGAGGGGATCTCCTCGGTGAACGAGGTAATATGAAAATGGGGTATAAGGAGTTTGAGAAGTATATTGTCGGAGCTCTTTTCATGCACTTTTATCCTTGCACTGTGCCCCGAGCTGCCACCGGTAAGCTCCAGAACTTCGTAGGCGGGGCTGAGCAGCGTGTGAAGCTTATTTGCATTACCTTCAAACCCCACCCTGTAAATGTCAAGCTTGAATTTATTGCGTATCTCCTGCACCGGGCCGTTGATTATCGACCTGGAGTTATCGATAAGCGTTATGTGGTCGCAAAGCTCTTCGACCGACCCCATGTTGTGGGTGGAGAATATTATTGTAGCCCCTCTGTCGCGTATACCCGTTATCTCCTTTTTTAGCAGGTTTGTGTTTATCGGGTCAAAGCCGCTGAAAGGTTCGTCAAAGATGAGCAATTCCGGTTCGTGGACTATGGTGGTGATGAACTGGACCTTTTGCTGCATGCCTTTTGAGAGCTCCTCAACCTTTTTATTCCACCAGCTCTGTATGCCGAACTTCTCAAACCAGACCCTGAGGCGCTTCATAGCTGTTTTTTTGTCAAGCCCCTTCAGCCTGGCAAAGTAAAGCGCCTGCTCGCCGACCTTCATCTTCTTGTACAGCCCCCTCTCCTCAGGCATGTAGCCGATCCTTTGTATATCTGCAGGTTTAAGGGCACGGCCGTCGAGCCTGAGTTCTCCCTCATCGGGGGCAGTTATCTGGTTGATTATGCGGATAAGGGTCGTTTTGCCGGCTCCGTTGGGCCCCAGCAGTCCGTAAATGCTTTTTTCAGGAACCGACATACTTACCTTGTCAAGTGCCCTGTGATTTACAAAACTTTTACATACTTCTTTTGCAGAAAAAAATTCCATGTCTGAGGTATCGGGGCTTAAATATAATTTTTTATTCGAAATAACTCTTCATCCTTTCGAAAAAATTCTTGTCTTCCCTGCTCGGGTCTGGTGCAAAGTTGCCTGATTCCCTGAGTTTTTCCAATACCTGCTGCTCCTCTTTTGACAGCTTTTTCGGCACCCATACGCTGATATTGACCAGCAGGTCACCCTTGCCGTAACCGTTGATGTCGGGGAGCCCCTTGCCCCTAAGTCGCAGTATTTTCCCTGGTTGAGTGCCGGGTTCAACCTTTATCTTGACCTTGCCTTCTACAGTGGGTATCTCTACCGGCACTCCCAGGGCTGCATCGGGCAGGCTCAGGTAAAGGTAATATATCAGGTCGTTGCCGTCTCTGATCAGTTCCTGATGTTTTTCTTCTTCTATTACAACCAGCAGGTCGCCATTTACCCCGCCCCTGCGTGCCGCGTTACCCTTGCCGCTGACCGACATCTGCATCCCTTCGGCTACACCTGCGGGGATCTTCAGCTTAACCACCTCGGTATCTTTTACGATGCCCTCTCCGTAACATGATGCACATTTGCTGGTGATTGTCTTTCCTTCGCCGCTACAGGCGGGGCAGGTGGAGGTGGACTGCATCTGGCCGAGAAAGGTATTTGATATCCTTGTAACCTGTCCGCTTCCATGGCAGGTTGAGCAGTCGCTGAAAGCGGTTCCGTTCTGTGCGCCTGTGCCGTCGCATGCTTTGCATGCCACGTATTTGGTTACCTTTATCTTCTTCTCAACGCCGTTGGCAATATCCTTCAGGCTGAGCTTTACCTTGACCCTGAGGTTCGAGCCCTTGTTTACCCTGCGGCTTCTCCTGCCACTTGAGAATCCGCCAAATCCGCCAAAGCTGCCACCGAAAATATCGCCGAAATGGCTGAATATATCCTCAACCGTCATGCCGCCTTCAAACCCGCCTGCTGCACCTTCCACGCCTGCATGGCCGTATTGGTCGTATCTGGCCCTTTTCTGTTCGTTTCCAAGAACCTCATATGCCTCGGCAGCCTCTTTGAATTTCCCTTCAGCTGTCGGGTCGCCCGGATTCTTGTCGGGGTGGTATTGCAGTGCCTTTTTCCTGTATGCTGACTTTATTTCAGCTTGTGTGGCGTTGCGTTTAACATCCAGTATTTCGTAGTAATCTCTTTTTGCCATCAGTACCCTGGTTATTTTCCCGGTTTTAATTAAGGGTTATTCGCCGACAACCACCTTGGCATACCTGATCACTTTGTCATGAAGCAGATACCCCTTCTCAACAATGTCAACTATTTTGCCTTTTTTCTTTTTATCCTCTACGGGGATTTTTGTGACCGCTTCGTGAAGGTCGGTGTCAAAATCTTTGCCGAGAGCCTTTATCTCCTTCACACCTTTTTGTTTCAGGAAATCCATCAGTTTGGTATGGATAATCTCAATTCCCTTTTTCAGTGCCCCGGTCTCCGTGTTATCATCAAGGCTCTGGAGGGCACGGTCAAAATCGTCGATAACAGGCAGAAGACCGGTAATTATATCTTCGCCGGCCAGCCTGACCAGGTCAGCTTTTTCCTTAAGGGTACGTTTACGGTAATTGTCAAATTCCGCGGCAAGCCTCAGGTACTTCTCCTGTGCCTCCCTGAGCTTTTCCTCCACCGGTATTTCGGCAGTTTCTGTCATATCATTGCTTCCGGGTTCCCCTTTACCGGTATCTTTTCCGTTTTCATCGGCTTCCTCAATCTTTTGCCGGCCGGTTGTTTGTGCATCTTGCTCGGCACTCCCGGTTTCCTGGGGGCTACCGGCTTTAGCCTCTCCCTTTTTCTGCTGAACGGATTTTTTCTTCTTTGCCATAATCTTTACTGTAATTTTATTGATTGTTAATGGGAACTAACTGCCGGGCAAATACCGGACCACTCGGCCAGGACCGACATTTTGGCATATAAAGTGACCTGCCTGACGCATACACAGCATTGTTGAATGCCGGAGTCAGGCTATATCATATGCGCAGATGACTCAAGTGTACTGCTTTTTGCCGGTACCGGCAGCAGTTCAGGGTGCCTGTCCGGCCAGCAAACCGGTCAGCGTCTCTGTAATATTGTCGCCCCTCAGGTTTCTGGCAACTATCATGCCATTGCCGTCAATGAGCCAGCTTGCAGGTATGCTTCTTACCTGGTACAGGGCTGCGGCTTCGGAATCCCAGCCCAGCAGGTCGCTTACATGGTGGTTCCAGTCAAGGTTGTCGTCCTGGATGCCCTTTTTCCAGGCATCCCTGTTGGTGTCGAGTGAGACCGAGAACAACCTGAATCCTTCACCATTAACAAACTCCTTGTCCCTGAACTGGTTCCATGCCTCTACTTTTGAAGGGTTGCCTGCCCGGCAGGGCCCGCACCACGATGCCCAGAAATCCAGCATAACCAGGCTTCCCCGGAGCGAGGACAGTGCAACCACCTCTCCTTCGGGGGTTATCAGCTCTATGTCGGGCGCTGTGTCACCTATCCTGTTACCCGTGTTGTTTGTAGGGGTTACCTCCAACGCATCCGGTGCGTTTATGTATTGTCCGCTCCTGCCGGTCAGATACCATGCCAGTATTACGACCAGCAGGACAGCCCCTGTTATTCTTATGTAACGCATTTTGATTTTATTTGACGTTTATAAATCTGTTTGCACAAAAGTAACAATTATGCCGTGTGTTATGTTCAGGGCACCCGTTTTATCCTGGCGCCGACGGCGTTCAGCCTTTTGTCAATATCCTGGTACCCCCTGTCTATCTGGTCTATATTGTTAATCACGCTAATACCTTCGGCCGACATTGCCGCAATGAGCAGGGCAACTCCCGCCCGGATATCGGGTGAGACCATGTTGGTCCCCCGCAGGCGGAATTGTTTGTTGAGGCCTATCACTGTTGCACGGTGAGGGTCGCAAAGGATTATCTGCGCTCCCATATCCATAAGCTTGTCAACAAAAAATAGCCGGCTTTCGAACATCTTCTGGTGGATCAGCACGCTCCCCTTGGCCTGGGTGGCAACCACCAGGAAGACGCTCAGCAGGTCGGGAGTAAGTCCGGGCCAGATGGCGTCGGCAATGGTCATTATCGATCCGTCTATATAGGTCTCTATCTCATAATGCGTTTGTGCCGGAATGTATATGTCGTCGTTGCGGCGCTCCAGTTTAATGCCCAGCCGCCTGAATGCATCGGGGATTATTCCCAGGTTGTCATATGCGACATCCTTTATCGTGACCTCCGAGCCGGTCATGGCCGCCATTCCGATAAAGCTTCCTATCTCGATCATGTCGGGCAGTATTGTATGGCTTGTTCCGGCAAGGCTTTCCACCCCCTCAATTGTCAGCAGGTTGGATCCGACACCCGAGATCTTTGCGCCCATGCGGTTGAGCATCCTGCATAACTGCTGCACGTATGGTTCGCAGGCTGCATTATAGATGGTTGTGGTGCCTTTTGCAAGCACCGCTGCCATGATAATATTTGCGGTACCCGTTACCGACGCCTCATCAAGAAGCATATAGCATCCCCTGAGATCCTTTCCTTCAACGTGGTAAAATTCCTCTTTAACATCATATCTGAATTCGGCTCCCAGTTTCATGAACCCGGTAAAATGGGTGTCAAGCCTTCTGCGTCCTATCTTGTCGCCACCCGGTTTGGGCATGTATGCCTTGCCAAATCTTGAAAGCAGCGGGCCGATTATCATTACCGAACCCCGGAGCCCGGCTGCCCTTGTCCTGAAATCATCTGTAAGCAGGTATTCAGGGTCAATGTTGCATGCCCTGAACTCATACTGGCCATCACCTGTTTTATTCACCAGGACGCCCAGCTTTTCCAGCAGCTCTATAAGCCTGATTACGTCAAGTATTTCCGGAATATTGCCGATGGTAACCTTTTCGCAGGTAAGAAGCGTTGCAGAAATAATCTGCAGTGCCTCGTTCTTTGCACCCTGGGCCGTCAGTTCTCCTTTAAGGGGGTAACCGCCCGTGATCTCAAATGAAGCCATACTGAACAGAATTATGATTTGGTAACAAAAGACCACAGCCTTCTTCCCTCCCGTCCGGGCACACGATCACCCGGGGCTGTTTATGAACAGCCGGTCACTTCCGCTGCTGTTGCCTTGGAACGAATTTCCGCTGCATCTTTTTCTTCTTGGCGCGGGCAAGTATATCCCGTGATTCGGAAAGTTTAACCTCAGAATCCCTGTCAATCAGTCCCCCGCTTAGTTCCCTGAGGTCATTGTAAATAATATCATCGGTAACCTGGTTCCTGTTCCAGGTGAGATAGCATTTTTTCATGTGATTGGCTATCAGATGTACAAGGGCTTCCTTCTTTTCCCCCTCTTCCATTTCGGTGGCAGCCTTGATCATCTGTTCGAGCAGCCTTCCATAATGTTTGTATCTTATGGGGTATGTCTGGTATGGCACCGGCCTGGGCTTTTCGGTAAAGGTTGAGGGCATGGGCGGCTCATAGGGATAGTCGATATCCAGTTTGAAGTCCGACATAATGGCCAGGTGGTCCCACAGTTTATGCTTGAAATCGTTTATGTCTCTCAGGTGCGGGTTCATGTTCCCCATTATCGAGATGATGGTACGGGCGGCCTTGTTGCGCTCTTCGCGGTCCTCTATCGTGCCGATGTGTTTTACCATATTGTGGATGTTCCGTCCATATTCGGGAATGGCCATTTTTTCGCGGCTGGTGTTGTATTCTTCCACCATGTTTACATCCTCCGGGTTTGTTTCTTTCTTATTCTCACTCATCTTTTTACACTTATTATTCTGCAAAATTACTAAATATCCGGTGAAAAAAAGGCTTTTACGGTATAATTTATCTTTCAGGACAAGGTGGAGCTTTTGCCGGGGAGTTTGGTATGTGCTAACGGCAGGCTATCCGGAAAGTGTAATGGCGTGTCAGCCTGAAACTGCCCTGAGCCTGGCAAATTTAAGCAGCAGATGTTTCTGCCCCGCCCCATCGAACACTACGGTGGCCCTTACATTCGGAGGCTGGCCCTCAAGGGCTTTAATTGTGCCCCTGCCGAAGCGGTCATGTTCCACTGTCATGCCGGGGCTGAAGCCTGAAGCGTCTGCACCAGTGCCAACTGAGGCCTGCTCTGCAGGTGTGTTGCTCAGATTATCCCGTGCCTCTGCCGGATTGGCGGAGGCCGGTTTGCTGTCACTCCATGCAGCCTCATCCCGGCCAATACGTCTTAATTTGCGCAGCGGGGTTTTAAAAGCCGGCGTCTCGTTATCGGTTCTGACCTGGCTCTTATCTTTCTTTTTCTTCATCCGGTAACCGGACTGCGGGCGCCTGCCGGCAAACGGGCCTTCCGTGTATCTGCCGGGCAGCCTTTCGCTGCCGGGGCTGCCGGCAGCCGGTAAATCAAAGGTGTAGTCAACGAATTTACTGTCAATCTCTTCAATAAACCTGCTCGGTTTGCACATTACCGGTGTGCCCCACCTGTAGCGTGTCTGCGAGTGGGAGAGGGTGGCCGTTGACCCGGCCCTGGTAAGGGCTACGTAAAAGAGTCTGCGCTCTTCCTCCAGCCCCTCCGGCGTAGAAGATGCCATGTGGTTAGGGAACAGCTCCTCCTCCAGTCCACCGATAAAGACATGCCTGAACTCAAGCCCCTTTGCCGAATGCACTGTCATGAGCGTCACCTTGTTGCGGTCGTCAGGCTTATCGGTGTCCTGGTCGGTCAGCAGCGACACGTTTCTGAGGAATCCGGCCAGCGATGTATCTTCACCCTCAACCTTCTGTGCTTCGGTAAATTCCCTTACACCGTTCAGCAACTCCTGGATGTTCTCGTACTTTGCTATGTTCTCGGGCGATCGCGGGTCAAACAGCTCTTTCAGTATTCCCGAAGATGTGGCAATTGCCTGCGAAGCCTCCCATGCATCGGCGGTTTCGGCAACCTGGTCAAAACCCTTTATCATTCCGGCGAATGCCATGAGCCTGGAAACGGTACCCCTGTTAAATCCCAGCTTGCCGGCATGCAGCCCGGGATTACTTATCACATCCCAGGGAACCAGTCCGTTTTCGTTACAGTATCTGTTAAGCCTGTCGGTTGTGGTCTTGCCTATTCCTCTTGCAGGGTAATTGATAATCCTGTAAAAGGCCTCCAGGTCGCGTTTGTTCACGGTAAGCCTGAAATACGCCAGCAGGTCCTTTATCTCCTTGCGCTGGTAGAACGACAGGCTGCCGTAAACCTTGTAGGGTATGCCTCGGCGCCGGAGCACCTCCTCGAATATACGGGACTGTGCATTTGTACGGTAAAGGATCGCAAAATCGCTGAAGCCGGCGTCACCTGAAGCCGTCTTCTCCCCGATAAGGCCCGCCGCCAGATCACCCTCCAGATGGTCGGTGGCGCACTCCGCAATTTTTATCCTGTCGCCCTCTTCGTTTGCCGACCAGACCTTTTTTGATATCCTGTTCCTGTTTCTTGCAATGACGCTGTTAGCCGCATTTACTATGGTTCTGGTTGACCGGTAGTTCTGTTCAAGCTTGAAGAGCTTGTAGCCGGGGTAATCCTTCTTGAAATTGAGTATGTTTTCAATCCTGGCCCCTCTGAACGAATAGATGCTCTGGGCGTCGTCGCCTACCACGGCAAGGTTGCCGTGCCCCGAGGCCAGCTTTGAGACGATCAGGTACTGGGCGTAATTCGTGTCCTGGTACTCGTCAACCAGTATATACCTGAAGGCATTCCGGTATTTATCCAGTACCCCGGGATGGTCTCTGAACAGGATGTTGGTGTTGAGCAGCAGATCGTCGAAATCCATTGCATCGGCAGCCACGCAACGCTGCCTGTATTTTTTGTAGATCTCTGCAATCATGGGCTTGCGGCGTCTGTTGTCCTCGGCAGTTAGAGAGCTGTTTGAAGCGTAGGCCTGCGGTGTGATGAGGCTGTTCTTTACTAATGATATCCTTCCGTATATCTCGCCCGGTTTGTATACCTGGTCATCGAGCAACATCTCCTTTATGATCGCCTTGATGACATTGCGTGAATCCTGGGTGTCGTAGATGGTAAAGTTGGATGAATAACCGGTATGTCCGGCCTCGGCGCGCAGTATCCTCGAGAACACCGAATGGAAGGTACCCATCCACAGGTACCTGGCATTGCCGGCCCCCACCAGTTTGTTTATCCTCTCCTTCATCTCGGCAGCCGCCTTGTTCGTAAAGGTCAGGGCCAGGATCGTGTGTGCCGGCACCCCGTTGGCCAGCAGCCAGGCAATACGGTAGGTCAAAACGCGGGTTTTCCCCGATCCGGCGCCGGCAATTATAAGGGCAGGCCCCTCGGTATCTTTCACGGCCTTTTGCTGTGCCTCATTCAGATGTTTAAGAAAATCGGTCATCGCTGCAAAATTACCCTCTTCATTTATTATCTCCAACCCTGATGGCTTCCAACTTATCAACATGTTGTGGTTTGTGAAAGATTTGATATTTTTGGGAGGCCGGTATTCCACCTCCTCTGCAAAGTAAAAGAGGGAATGCATATAATATAATAATACATCAGGCAGTTTAAAATTAAAACAGACAATATATGCACTTAAGCCGTTCACCTGTCCTGCTGTTTCTGGTCATCCTGCCGGCCATCCTGCTTTTTGCCGCACCCGGTGCCTCTGCACAGATCACCTCAGCGGGGCATGCCATGATTGTGGCCGGCGAGTATGAAAGAGATAATATATATATATTCTGCAACCAGAACGGGAATCTCTCCGCCACCCTCGGGGAGGCATCCGGTGAGATGAATTTTGAGTGGTCGGTTTATGATACCCTGGATGCTGCGTTCGGCGACCCGTTCAGGATGGAAACAGGCACCACGTCGACAGTCGGCGATCTTGAAAGCGGAGGCTACCGGGTGAGGATACATGACGGTCAGGATACAGACACCCTGTTTACAGCCTGGATCTTTGTAAACAGTCCCGCAGCAACAGTCCGCGAGAATCTGACAAACCACACCTGCAGCGTGCTTGATCTGTTCGGGACTTTTGAGATAGAGGCTTTCAGGTATTTTGACCCCCTTACCGGGGAGGCTTACGAATTGCCGGCTGATTACACGACGGCGTGGAGCGCCGATCCGTTCATTCCCACTCCCAACAGGCCTGAAATAAGGGTCTGGGACCCCCCTCCGGTTACCACTGAATATACTTTTACCGTGAACTACTACCAGTGTGAGGCCAGCTTCAGCGTTACCGAAGATCCGGTCACCACCCGGGCAGAGTTTACGATCGGCCAGGCTGAGGGAGAGGCGCCGCTGGAGGTTGTTTTTGATGCCGGTTCATCGCTCAATGCCCGCGAGTACAACTGGTTCTATTATTACCATCCCGACACCACCAATATGAACCTGCCCGATGCCCATTCTGAAAACCCGGAATATACATATTACATTCCCGGCGAGTACCGTGTCATGCTGATGACCGTATCAGAATACTTCTGCGAAGATTTTTATGAGCATCCCGAACCGGTAAAGGTCTGGCCCTCTGAGCTGGAGGTGCCCAACGTCTTCACGCCTGACGGCGATGATTTCAACGATATTTTCCAGGTAATGGCCGTATCGCTGCGCAAGTTCAGGGGAGTGATCCTTAACCGCAACGGCCGTATGGTATTTGAATGGGACGACCCGTCTGAGGGGTGGGACGGCACCATCGGCGGCACCCTCGCTTCGCCCGGTGTCTATTTCTATATCATAACCGGCGAGGGCTGGGACGACAAAGAGTATGAGTTCACCGGCCCGCTTTACCTTTACCGGGGGAGG
>SLMM01000113.1 GCA_007133565.1 Bacteroidales bacterium | reverse complement strand
TGAATACCGGGTACCTTTTGAAGAGAGTGGTTATTTTGACCCGTTAGCTATTATGCTGACAGGTGAGATGGGAAAGAAGCGTGTGGGTGATGCGTTGCCAATTGGCTTTGTTCCCCGGTAACAAAAACTTCACGGCCAGGGTTGTCTTATTTAAAAAACCGCAGGCAGCATTGCTTGTATTTTTTCCCGCTGCCGCAGGGGCAGGGGTCGTTGCGGCCGGCGGAGGGACGTGTTGCGGCAACGGGCTGCTCCTTCTGCCTTATCCACTGCATTACGTTGGCGGGTGGCTTTTTGGCCTGGAGCTGTTTTGTCATGTAGTCCATGTAGGGCTTAACATGGTTGAAGAACATCTCGTATGATTCGCACAGGTAATTGAGTCCGCTCTCCCCATCTTCAGTCGTGCAGAACCGGTGCTTGGGGCACTCGCCGTGGCAGGCGAACAGAAACTCACAGTCGAGGCACTTACGCGGCAGAGTGGTCCTCTTCTCCAGCCCGAACCTGGCCTGCCTCTCCTGCTGCATCATGTCGAGCAGCGGCTTTTCCTTTATGTTGCCAAGGTAGTAGTCGTGGTACACGAAATGGTCGCAAGAATATAGGTCGCCGTTGTGCTCCATCACGGTGGCGTCACCGCAGGTTTCGGAAAATACGCATAATCCGGGATTACTCTCACCCACCCAGTTGGCCAGTGATACATCAAAAAGCTGCACATAATAAGTGCCCACGTCTTTCCTGACCCACTCATCGAAGATGCTGATAAGGAATTTGCCGTATTTGACAGGGTTGACCGACCACCCGGTCACCTCTGCATCCCCCCTGTAACGGTGATGAACAAGGTGTACATCCTCCTCGCCGGGATCGGTAGTGTACCTCTCAACGATAGGTATGAACTGCATGAAGCGGCTACCTATGCTTTTGAGGAAACGGTACACATCGAGCGGTTTTTCAGATGTCCTGTCGTTTACCACCGACAGGGTATTGAACTCCACGTTGTGTTTCTTCAAAAGCCTTACCCCATCCATCACCTTTTCCCATGAAGGGCCTCCGGCGGCGGTATGGCGGTAATGGTCATGCACATCACGCGGCCCGTCGATCGACAACCCCACCAGGAAGTTTTTCTCGTTCAGGAACTGGCAAAACTCATCGTCAAGCAATGTGCCGTTAGTCTGCAACGCGTTTTCGATCCTTTTCCCTTCGGCATATTTCTGCTGCAGTTCAACGGCCTTTCTGAAATAATCAAGCCCCAGCATGGTGGGCTCGCCTCCCTGCCACACGAAGCTTACCACCGGTACATCCTGGGAGCTGATATATTCCCTGATAAAGGTCTCAAGGAGGTCATCATTGAGCCGGTAACCTTTTGCATAGGGGTACAGGTTCTTTTTCTCCAGGTAGTAGCAGTATGTGCAGTCAAGGTTACATGCCGGTCCTACAGGTTTCAGCATAACCTGGAAGGCAGAGCGCTTTACCGGGAAGTAAAAATCCATACAGGGAGGTTTAAAGAATCACAAATATAGTAATACATCTTTGCAACCTGCAAAGAACTCAAATTATTGTCATATGCTAGCGGGTGATGACACTTTTGATTATTTTTTCTATGTTTGTATATCGCAGCCAAAACGGCTGGCAAAATTAGGACAGGCGATATTCCACGCCCCAAAAACCGGTAATAATTATGCAGACACTCGGCTACGACCTGGGAAGTTCCTCCATAAAAGCAAGCGTAATTGATACAGATTCAGGAAAATGTGTTGCCTCCGCCTTCTACCCCCATGAGGAGATGCCTATCTCCGCCCCCCGCAGCGGATGGGCCGAGCAGGACCCCGAGATGTGGTGGAAAAATGCACTTATTGCGACAAAACAGCTGTTTTCCAATCCATCGGTTGACCCCTTGGCAATCGCGGCCATCGGTATTTCGTACCAGATGCACGGACTGGTTATGGTTGACAAGGATCTCAGGCCGCTGCGCCCTTCTATCATCTGGTGCGACAGCCGTGCCGTGGAGACCGGAGAAAGGGCTTTCAGGTCTATAGGAACTGAAAAATGCCTCTCTTCTCTCCTGAACTCACCAGGAAACTTTACCGCTTCAAAGCTTGCATGGGTTAAGGAGAATGAGCCTGATATATATGAAAAGATATACAAGATAATGCTGCCGGGTGATTATTTTGCCATGAAGCTTACCGGTGAGGCCTGCATGACACCAAGCGGATTGTCTGAAGGGATATTCTGGGACTTTAAAAAACATGATGTATCTTCTGAGGTCATGGAACATTTTGGTTTTGATCCCGGGCTGATACCTGAGGTAGTTCCGGTATTCTCAACACAGGGCCGGCTTACTGCTGAAGCGGCTTCCCTGTTCGGCCTCAGCAAGGGTACCCCGGTCACATACAGGGCGGGTGACCAGCCGAACAACGCCTTTTCGCTCAATGTACTTAATCCCGGCGAGATAGCTGCTACGGCTGGAACATCTGGCGTTGTTTACGGGGTTAGCGACGAGATAAGGTTTGACCCGCAGTCCAGGGTGAACACCTTTGCCCATGTAAACCACGAAAAGAACAAAACCAGGCTGGGTGTGCTGCTTTGCATCAACGGTACCGGCATCCTCAACTCCTGGGTAAAGCGAAACGTAGCAAATCAGGGAGTTGATTACAATGAAATGAACAGGATGGCCGAAACCGTGCCGGCAGGAAGCGGAGGGGTCATGATCCTGCCCTTCGGGAACGGGAGTGAAAGGATGCTTGGCAACCGTGATACCGGTTGCCACATAGCAAATCTGAACTTCAACGTGCACACCCGTGCGCACATTATGCGGGCTGTCCAGGAAGGCATTGTCTTTGCCTTCAGGTACGGCATGGATATAATGGGTGAAACGGGCATAACGCCCGAAATAATAAGGGCCGGTAATGCCAATATGTTCCTTAGCCCTCTCTTTGGCCGGAGCCTGGCAACCCTTACCGGGGCTACCATTGAGCTTTACAATACCGACGGTTCCCAGGGAGCGGCAAGGGCTGCCGCCGTGGGTGCAGGTATCTATTTTTCTTTCGAGGAAGCGTTCGGCCAGCTGGCGGTGGTTGACAGGATAGAGCCAGTCAATGACCTGCGGCCGGTATTGGAGGAGGCTTACGTGGGGTGGATGGAAATGCTGAACCGGTATGTGCAAGGAAATGAGTGAAAAACAACATTAACCAATAATCTTATAATACTATGGAATATCTTAAAGGAGACAAGGAATATTTCAAGGGCATAGGAAAAATCAGATACGAGGGCCCGGCGTCGAAAAATCCACTGTCATACAGGTTTTATGACGAGAATAAGGAGGTTGCAGGTAAAAAAATGAAAGACCACTTCCGGTTTGCAGTTGCTTACTGGCACAGCCTGTGTGGTACGGGCGGCGACCCGTTTGGTCCGGGCACCAGGGTTTTCCCGTGGGACAAAGATGCTGATCCGATGGTCAGGGCAAGGAATAAGATGGATGCAGCATTTGAGTTCATTACCAAAATGGGAATCCCCTTCTACTGCTTTCATGATTATGACCTGGTAGATGAAGCCTTGACCATTACAGAATCGGAAAAAAGGCTTCAGACAATGGTGGAATATGCCAAGGAGAAGCAACTGGCGTCAGGCGTCAAGCTGCTCTGGGGCACTGCCAACCTCTTTTCGCATCCGAGGTATATGAACGGAGCAGCAACCAATCCCGATTTCAACGTTGTTACCCATGCGGCTACACAGGTGAGGAATGCTATTGACGCCACAGTTGCTCTCGGGGGGCAGAATTATGTTTTCTGGGGCGGCCGGGAAGGGTATTTTTCACTTCTCAATACCGACATGAAACGCGAAGTAGAGCATATGGCCATGTTCCTTACCATGGCGAGGGACTATGGCAGGAAGAGCGGGTTTAACGGTACCTTCCTGATAGAGCCCAAGCCAATGGAGCCGACCAAGCACCAGTATGATTATGATGCTGCTGCAATTATAGGTTTCCTCAACAAGTACGGGCTGGCTGATGATTTCAAGCTCAACATAGAGGTAAACCATGCCACCCTTGCCGGGCATACTTTCCAGCACGAGTTGCAGGTGGCTGCCGATTCCGGGTTGTTAGGGAGCATTGATGCAAACAGGGGTGATTACCAGAACGGATGGGATACCGACCAGTTTCCGATCAACCTGTATGAGCTGGTAGAGACCATGCTTGTGATAATTGAAGCGGGTGGATTCAAAACAGGAGGCATCAATTTTGACGCCAAGCTGAGAAGGAATTCAACCGACCCTGAAGACCTGTTTATAGCGCATATTGCCGGTATGGATGTATTTGCAAAGGCACTTGAAATTGCATATGATATTTTGGAGAACTCACCCTACCGTAATATGAGGAAAGAGAGATACAAGAGCTACGACACAGGCAAGGGTGCTGAGTTCGAGCAGGGCAAGCTGACTCTTGAGGACCTGCGTGAGCTGGCCGTAAAGAACGGCGAACCAGAGCAGATAAGCGGAAAGCAGGAGTTATACGAAGCAATTCTTAATCATTACATACTTAAATAGCAGGCAGGTGCTTGTTTTGTAATTATTACCCCCCGGTTAGGTGACTGGCCATTCTTGCTGAATTGTTATGGGAAAATTGGGTGATTGGGGTATTGTAAGGGTTTACCCGGTGGGCACGTTGTTAACTTAATTAAATATCCATTATGGGTGGAGCATTTGAGCTTATAGATTACATAGTGTTCGTGTGCTATGTCCTGATCATTGTTAGTATTGGGCTTTGGGTGTCGCGCACCAAAAAGGGTGTTCAGAAAACATCGCAGGATTATTTTCTTGCAAACCGTTCTCTTAAATGGTGGGCGATAGGGGCCTCACTGATTGCAGCCAACATATCGGCCGAGCATTTCATTGCCATGTCGGGCTCAGGATACCGGATCGGGCTTGGTATTGCGGCATATGAGTGGATTGCTGCGATTGTCCTGATAATTGTAGGCAAATACTTCCTTCCGCTGTTCCTCGACAAGGGCATTTACACTATGCCCCAGTTCATAGAGAGCCGCTATAACAAGAGTGTCAGTGTTGCATTTGCAGTGTTCTGGCTCCTGGTATATGTTTTTGTTAACCTCACCTCTGTTGCCTGGCTGGGTGCGTTGGCTATAAACCGCATCATGGGTGTTCCTGTTATGTGGGGCATTGTGGGACTGGCGGCCTTTTCGGCCCTCTACTCGATTTACGGGGGATTGAAGGCAGTGGCATGGACCGATGTGGTGCAGGTGGTGTTTTTGATAGGAGGGGGACTCGTTACGACGATTCTGGGATTGCATGCCGTGTCGGGTGGTGAAGGTGTATTTCAGGGACTTGCGGTTATATATGAAAAGGCCACCTATCCGCATTTTAATATGATAATTCCGCAGGATACAATCGTTCCAGACGGGGCAGGGGGAACGACCGATGCTTTTGGCGATCTTCCCGGACTTGCTGTCATACTCGGGGCAATGTGGCTGGTTAATTTGGGCTACTGGGGTTTCAACCAGTTCATTATCCAGAAGGGCCTTGCTGCCGAAAATATCCAGCATGCAAAAAAAGGGCTGATCTTTGCCGGATACCTCAAGATACTTATACCTGTAATTGTCATACTTCCGGGTATTACAGCTTATGTACTTTTCCAGCATCCTGAGATACTTCGCGACGGTGGTTATATTGGTGAGATCGAGAGGGCTGATGAGGCATACCCCTGGCTGCTCAAGAATATTGTGCCTGCGGGAATTCGTGGACTCACATTTGCAGCGCTTGTGGCAGCCATCGTCTCATCCCTGTCGGCCATGATCAACAGTGCCTCGACCATTTTTACCATGGATATATACAAATCGTTCGTCAAGAAAGACGCAACGGAACGTGAACTGGTGCTGGTGGGAAGAATTGTTGCATTTACCGCGCTTGTCATAGCCGTATTTTCTGCAAGGCCTTTGCTGGGCGGACTGGATCAGGCGTTCCAGTATATACAGGAGTATACGGGATATATCTACCCGGGGGTTGTAGTCGTTTTTGGAATGGGTCTTTTCTGGAAACAGGCTACGGCAAGGGCTGCATTGTGGACAGCCATAGCGACCATCCCGGCCGGGATCGCAATTAAACTGCTGTTTCCTGAAATGCCGTTTATCCTTAGGATGGGTTATGTATTCATACTGCTGGCACTTCTTGCTACAGTACTCAGCCTGACTGACAGGCGCCTGACCCCTGGTAAGCCTATGTCTGAAAGCAAGATGGGCTTCATGGTTAATGCCGGGTATGGGTTCATTATTGCCGGAGCTATAACGTTTCTGCTGGGTATTATGTTTATAGGAAGGTTTGCCCACCTGGGCTTCGAGGCAATATTCATGATGGCATCGGCATTCGGTTTTGTAGGTATGATATTTTTACTGAATGCGAGAATGAAGAAAGTTGACCCCAAAGCCTTTGAGGTGAAACCGGAGCTGTTCCGCACCGGCAGGGTTTTTAACCTGGGTGCAGCGGGAATTATCCTGATAGTGGGATTGCTCTACTATTTTTTCTGGTAGGATTATGTCACAGTATTCTTTTTCCCTTAAACCAGGGCTCATTAGCCTTCTTTCAGGGTTACTGATAATAATTACAGGATGCCGTCCGAACGACAGCATTCTGATTACCGCCCACGATGAAGCGGTTATGTCGGTAGGGTTCAGCCAGAACGGCCGTTACCTTGTTACTGGCAGTACCGATGGCACTGCACGTGTTTTCGATTCTGAAAATTCATGGGAGATGGTATGTGAGTTAATGGCGCATTCTTCATGGGTTTACCAGGCAGAATTTATGCCCGGAGATAACCAGATAGTGACTGCCAGTTTTGATGGCAACCTTAAGATGTGGTCTTTTCCTCTTTGCGAGGAGACCGGTATTTTCAGGGGGCACACCGACAGGGTAAGGGCTGTTTCGGTGCATCCCGACGGGACGGGCTTTGTTTCCTGTGGATGGGACTCTACCTTTATCAGGTGGAACAGTGAAACAACCGAGGTCCTTTTCAGGGTGCACGGTCATGACGAGAAGATATGCGATCTGACTCTCTCGCCCGACGGGTCTGTTATCGCCACTGCCAGCCGAGACAATCTTGTATCGTTATGGGACATGGAGACCGGTTTGCACATAGCCAGCATGACCGGCCACACTGGCGACCTGAAGGGTGTCAGGTACAGCACTGACGGGAGGTATATTGCATCAACAGGTTTTGACAGCACGGTGATCATATGGGACGCAGGTTCCCGGCAGGCAAAGCATATTCTCAAAAGGCATACCGACCAGCTTTTTGCTGTAGCGTTCTCACCTGACGGCGCCACCCTCGCATCTGGCGGTAATGACGGCCGTATCATATTATGGGATGTTTTGACCGGGAAAATTGTGAATATTTTTATTCCGGGATCAGGAATAAGAAAACTATCATACAGCCCCGACGGAAATTATCTGGCAGCGGCATGCACCGATGGCAGTGTAAGGATCTATACTTTCACTGCTTTGGAAAAATAAGCAAGTTTTTTAAGACTGCCTTTAGAATAATCAGGTTCTGCATTGCCTGATTAAATTTTGCAGATTAACCGGTCATATTTTACCTGGCCGGTGCTCTTCGGGACCTTACCGGGGGATCAGGTTCCGGGTGGATTCTGACAGGTTCTTTGTCTAGCAGCCTCAAAGCCTCCTCAACAGCCCTTTCCAGTTGTGGATCGCGGCCCTGGATCACCAGCCCGGGTATCATCTCAACCTCAATGTCGGGTGCAACACCCTCATTCTCCACAGCCCATTCTCCGTCAGTATTGTAAAAACCGCCTCTTGGCGGGACCATAGCGCCACCGTCAATTAGTGCGGGGTAGTCCCATATACCGATAAGTCCTCCCCAGGTAGTGGTTCCGATTAGCGGGCCGATATCCATTTTCCTGAACATGTAGGGGAGCAGATCACCTCCTGAACCTGCATGTTCATTAATGATCATCACTTTAGGCCCCCAGATGCCGGCCCCGGGTGATGTAAAGGGGAGGTTGGGGTCAATTCTGTTATTGAAAAAGCCGTGAAGCGACCGGCCCATGATATCTACCATGTAGTCTGCAGCTGAACCTCCCCCGTTGAAACGTTCATCAATTACTGCACCCTTTTTGTGCTGTTGCGCAAAATAGTAGCGGTTAAAGTATGAATAGCCTGCCTGACCTGTATTGGGCAGCCAGACATAGGCCAGCCTGCCGTCTGACATCTCGTCCACCTTTCTTCTGTTGTCCTCAACCCATGCAAGCCTTCGGAGTCCCATTTCACTTGCTACGGGCACAACCGTGATAAGCCAAGAACCCTCATGTTCTGGTCTGTTGTTCACCCTGAGCACCGTCTGCTTGTTGGCTTTGTTTTCAAGGAGGCTGTAAGGATTTACCGGTGCACGAAGTTCTGTGCCGTCAATGGCCAGGATATAATCACCTTTGCTCACTTTTACACCGGGGGCGCTAAGGGGTGCCCGCAGGTCGGGGTTCCAGTTCTCTCCGGTAAATATCCTGCTTATCCTGTACCTGCCGTCGTCAATTTCGAGATCTGCACCCAGCAGGCCTGCAGGTGTCCTTGAAACATCAGGATAGTCGCCGCCTCTTACATAAGAGTGGCCCATTGCCACTTCCCCACCCATTATTGAAAGAATATGATTCAGGTCATCCCTGTGTCTGACATGCTCAACAAACGGTTCATATCTCTCATAAACCTCCTGCCAGTTTGCTCCGTGATAATTATCAACATACAGGTAGTCGCGGTATATCCGCCATGCTTCCTTGAATATCTGACGCCACTCTTTTTGCGGGTCGTGCCTGGCCTGCAGGGTTGACACATCAATCTGACCATCACCAACTGAAGGTCTTCCACCGGCATCTACAACTCCCCACCGGTTGCCGGACCTGTAAAGCAGCTTTTTACTGTTGGCCGATATGCTGTAATAATGGACTGGAGAGAGGAATGACCTTGATTCACGTTTATCAAGTTCATAAAGATGAAGAACCTGTCCCCCCTGCCCCGGAACCGACTCCATGTAAAATACCATTCCTTCAACTGCTGTGGAAAGGTTGCTGTAGTTCCTGGACGGGACATCTATTGAAAGTATACGCTGGTCGATCCCTTCCATGTCTATTTTAACGGTAACTTCTTTATTCCCGTTCCCGTTATTGATATTATTGTTGCTGGCCTTCTCCTCATCACTTTCCGGCAACAGGGGCGAGGGCTCGTCGCTGTCAAGCACTATAAGGTATACTGCCCTTTCCACTGGCCTCTCGTATGCGCTCATATCCAGCCATCCCGTATTAAGCCCGAAATTTGTGCTTGCAAGGAAAAACAGATATTTGCCCGACGCATCCCAGGCCGGTGATACTGCGTCAGACATACCGTCGGTTAGCTGAAGCACTTCACCATCCTCCAGTGAATAGGCCTTGATGGCATGGAACTGGTTTGTGAGTCTTTTTGCATATGCAATATACCTGGAGTCGGGACTCCAGACGGGATCCATGGTGCGCTGGGGGTGTATGAAACTGTCCTGGTCAATCAGCCGCACATTGCCTGACTCAACTTCTACCAACCACAGCTTAAGGTTGGCATCGGTGTAAATAATATACTTTGAATCGGGGCTCCATGCAGGTGTATAGATGAAATTAGGTTCGGGCAGTTCTATCTCCTGTGGCTCCGTCAGTCCGTCCTGCATCCCTATCATCAGCCTGTAATCGCCCGTTTTATCGGAGAACCATGCAATATGCTCACCACATGGTGACCATACAGGGTACCTTGCCCGAACGCCGGGTGATCCGGTCAGGTTGCGCCAGTCGCCTTTATCAACTGGAACGGTAAATATATCGCCGCGGGCTTCAAATACAGCTCTCACCCCACTTGGTGAAAGTGATCCGTTGGTTACAAAGTTGCCGACATTTTTCCAGCCGGGCATGGCCCAGGGGAAATCTCCGCGTACAGTAATTGTCAGTTGTTCAGGACTTTGTTGCGCCGGATCAAATTTGTATATATCTCCCCCGTATTCATATACCAGGAGTCCGCCGCCGGCATCCAGATATTTGATGTCATATTCTGAATAGAAGGTCAGTTGGGTCAGGTTCCCGCTGCCCGTATCGTAGCTATACAGGTTCATGTTGTAATCGCGGTCGGAGAGGAAGTAGATGGTGTTACCTATCCAAACCGGATACTGGTTCCGTGAGTTGTCTTCCTGTGGAAGCTCATGAAGTGTATAATCTTCCATATCAAGCACCCAGACAGGCCTGTTCTGGCCACCCCTGTAGTTACGCCACTCCTCATCCGACGGCCTTACCAGCTCATAGGCAAAATGTCGTCCGTCGGGGGAATATTCACCTCTGTAGCCACGAGGTATGGGCAGTGCCTCAGGAAGCCCGTCTTCAAACCCCACAGAAAAGAAACGCGGATAACCTGAAGGGGCACTCTCCCTTGACGAAGTAAAGACCACCCTGCCGCCAGGTGACCACCCTCTTACAATATCTGCTCCCGGGTGCCATGTGAGACGTTTCATTTCACCACCGTCAACAGAAATTGCATAAACATCGGTGCTGCCGGAAAACTGACCGCTGAAAGCGATCCATTGTCCGTCAGGAGAAAACTTGGGAAACGATTCGACCCCCTGGAAACTTGTAAGGCGTTTTGCCTCTCCGCCATCGTGTCCGGTGATCCAGATGTTCCCGCCATAGGAAAAAGCAATATGGTTTTCACTTACTGCCGGCTGCCTTAAAAGCCTGGTCTGGGCAGATGATAAATTGATCAGAATAAACAATCCTGCCAGTAATACAATAGCTCTTTTTATCATTATATAATATATTTGGTTTATTGAACTTTGGCTGTTAACCAGTCAATTGCGTTATAAATATTTGCATAACAGACCTTGTTTTCGGGCTGGGAATGCAAGATATAAATTTTTTTCTGCTTTATACAGGTTGTCAAATTTTGATAAAATAAATAAGTCTGTTATATTTGCAGCGCCAATTTGGCAACCGGGGGCGATTAGCTCAGCTGGTTCAGAGCACCTGCCTTACAAGCAGGGGGTCGCTAGTTCGAATCTAGCATCGCCCACCACAAAATCAAGCACTTGCAGGGATCAATCTGCAGGTGCTTTTTTTATAGTATCCCACAATCAACACAATGC
>SLMM01000048.1 GCA_007133565.1 Bacteroidales bacterium | reverse complement strand
TACAGAACTCTTCGGTCGTTGCCCGCAGGCCGCTTGACTGTATTGTATTTGGAATCATGGGAGAGGGGCTGCCATATGACATGCATTATGAAAACCTTCTGAAGGCCGGCGACTGGGGCTTTAAGGTTTCAGAACATACACGCAAATGTGCTTCACTTGATGAGGTCTTTTCTTTTATCGATCACTGGCAGGAGCACCGGACTGACCTCCCGTTCGATATAGACGGTGTTGTGATCAAGCTCAATGATTTTGCCCTTCACCGGCAACTCGGATATACAGCCAAGACCCCGCGGTGGGCTATATCCTATAAGTACTCGGCTGAGCGTGCTGCAACAAAATTGCTGTCGGTCGATTTCCAGGTGGGGCGCACTGGTGCTGTAACCCCGGTGGCAAACCTCGAGCCTGTAAGTCTTGCCGGAACGACTGTAAAACGGGCTTCCATGCATAACGAGGACCAGGTGAAACAGCTTGACATCCATTCGGGAGATACTGTTTTTGTTGAGAAGGGTGGAGATATTATTCCGAAGATAACAGGTGTGGATACCGGTAGCCGCATAGCTGGCAGCCGCCCTGTTGAGTACATCAGTCATTGTCCGGCATGCGGCACAAAGCTCACAAGGTTACCGGGAGAAGCAAAACATTATTGCCCCGCCCAGAATAGCTGTCCCCCCCAGGTTCTTGGAAGGATCGAGCATTTTGTGAGCAGGCGAGCCATGGACATCAATATGGCCGGGGCGACTGTAAAGCTGTTGGTAGATAAGGGGCTGGTAAGGGATGTAACGGACCTGTACAGGTTGAAAACAGAGGACCTTGAAAGTCTTGAAAGGTTCGGAAAGAGATCTTCGCAAAAACTGGTGAAGAGTATAGAGCAATCAAAAAAGGTGCCCTGGAGCCGGCTGCTCTATGCACTCGGGATACGTTTTGTGGGCGAAACGGTTGCGAGGAAGCTGGCTGATGCATTCCCTTCGGCTGAAAAACTTATGAATGCCGGGAGAGAGGAACTGCTTGCCGTTGATGAGGTAGGTGAGAAGATAGCCTCCAGCATTACCGGTTATTTTTCAGTCGGATCAAACAGGGATATTATTTTCAGGCTGAAAGATGCCGGTTTGACGATGGAACAGGACAAATCTGAGCAGCAGACAGCAGGAGGTAAACTTGAAGGTAAGAAGTTCGTGATATCGGGCACTTTTACAAGACATTCCAGGGAGCAGCTCAAAGAGCTGATAGGGAGGCTCGGAGGTAAAAGCATATCGGCCGTATCTGCTAATGTTGATTACCTTATTGGAGGGGACAATGCCGGCCCTTCAAAGCTTGAGAAGGCCAGGGAGTTGAACATCCCGGTAATTTCAGAAGATGAGTTTGAAGAGATGGTAGAAAGTCAGGCTTTTTGAGTTTTGTTGGGACGGGCCACGTATTTTTTCTTATTATTGCATTTTAATTCCGGAACTAAGAAATCATTCAGGCGTGTTTTTAGAAGGTATCAGGAAAAAGGCAGGCAGGTTCTTGCTCAGGAGGAAGCTGAGGAAGCTGAAGCGGAAGAAGCATTTTGTAAACATTGCAGAAGCACGTACCGTAGGTATTTTGTTTCAGCCTGCCGTAAACGACAGTTTTGAACCGGTAAATGAATTTGTTGCCAGGCTCAGGGGGGAAGGCAAGGAGGTTTTTGTGATAGGATATGTTGATGACGAAAAGGTTCCCGATTTCCTTCTGCTCAGAAAAGGTTATCAGTTCTTTTGCAGGAATGACCTAAACTGGTATTTTCAGCCCGAACCGGAATTTGTAAGTGAATTTATAAAAAAGGAGATTGACCTGCTTGTCAATCTCAGTTTTGACGATCTACTCCCGCTCGATTATATTCATTCGCTCTCGCGGGCAAGATTTAAATCCGGGCGTTTCAGAAAGGACAACGAAACAACTGATTTTTCGATCGATGTAAGAGACAAGAGAGATATTAAATACCTTATAGAGCAGTTATCTCATTATCTGCAAATAATTAACAGGAAATAAAAATAATTATGTCAAAAAAACTATTCCAGGGAACAGGGGTGGCTGTAGTTACCCCTTTCAGGGATGACGAAAGCATCGATTTTGTTTCGATGGGAAAGGTGATTGAACATCTTATCCGGGGCCAGGTGGAGTATATAGTGGCCCTGGGAACAACCGGTGAATCTGTTACTCTTAACCATGATGAGAAGACGGCGGTAATTAATTACGTGCTTGAAGCCGTCAATAAAAGGGTGCCGGTAGTAATGGGAGTAGGGGGCAACAATACCCATGACGTTGTGAATGCGGTGCAGGAGGTATGCGATGAAAACCTCCCGCTTGCCGGAATTCTTTCAGTATCGCCCTATTACAACAAACCTACCCAGGAGGGGATCTACCAGCATTACAAGAAGGTGGCTTCTGCATCGAACCTTCCGGTCATTATTTACAATGTCCCGGGGCGCACCGGACAGAATATTACTGCCGAAACAACTGTAAGGCTGGCCAGGGACTGCAAAAAAATAGTTGCCACCAAGGAGGCCTCGGGCAACCTTAATCAGATCAACCATATCCTGAAGAATAAGCCAAAAGATTTCATGGTGATATCGGGCGATGACCAGCTGACCCTTCCCATGATTGCACTCGGGGCATCGGGGGTGATATCTGTATCGGCCAATGCTTTCCCTTTTGAGATTTCTGAAATGGTAAGGCTCGCCCTTAAGGGAAAGCTCAAAAGGGCACAACAATACCAGAACGCCCTGCTCGAACTGATGGATGCCCATTTCGTAGAGGGCAACCCTGCAGGGGTGAAGGCCAGTCTCAACATCAAAAAGCTGGTTCATAACAACCTCAGGATGCCTCT
>SLMM01000032.1 GCA_007133565.1 Bacteroidales bacterium | reverse complement strand
TCGATTAGTAAAAAGGTCAGGACTTCTTTTTCCTCTTTTTGAACATCTCCAGCATCCTGTCAGTAACTACAAACCCTCCTGCCACGTTCAGGGTCCCCATAAAAACTGCCGTTATACCCAGTATCCACTCAATAGTTGTTGATGCATAACCGGCAAGTATGATCCCGCCTACAATTATTACACCGCTGATAGCATTTGCACCGGACATCAGAGGAGTGTGAAGAACGGAAGGAACATTAGATATTACTGCAACTCCCAGAAATACTGATAGCAGTATTATAAGTACGATTTCCCTGTTCTCCCAGAAATAGTATAATACCTGTTCCATTTATAAAGTATTTATAATTTAAGTGCTTCCCTTACTCTCTGATGCATGATCTCTTTATTATGGGTAATACAGCTTCCCTGGATGATATCATCTTCAAAATTCAGATCCAGGTCACCTTCATCAGTGATAAACAGTTTTAGGAAATTCATCAGATTCTTACCGAACATTGAACTTGCGTCTACAGGCATCTCAGAAGCAAAGCCAGAGTTTCCCACGATAGTAACATTATTGTGCACGACAACCTCGCCGTTCCTGGTAAGTTCACAGTTCCCGCCGGTTGAGGCAGCAATGTCGATAACTACCGACCCCTCTTTCATGCTCTCAACAGTCTTTTTTAGCAGGATAAGAGGTGCCTTTCTCCCGGGGATCTGTGCAGTGCATATGATGATATCTGCTTTGACAGCATGGTCATGTACCACCTGACGCTGTTTTTCCTTGAATTCCTCAGTCTGCTCTATCGCATAGCCTTTTGCTGCTTTGTCTTCCTGTGCACCTTCTACCTCCACGAAACCTGCACCAAGGCTTTTGACCTCCTCCCTGACAGCAGACCTGACATCAAAAGCTTCAACTACAGCCCCGAGCCTGCGTGCTGTTGCTATAGCCTGCAACCCGGCTACTCCGGCCCCAATAATGAGTACCTTGGCAGGCCGTATTGTTCCAGCGGCCGTCATAAGCATCGGCATAAACCTGCTAAATCTTCCCGCGGCATCGAGAACCGCCTTGTAGCCGGCAACCGTTGCCTGTGATGACAGTACATCCATCTTCTGTGCACGGGTCGATCTCGGTATCGCATCAAGGCTGAATGCAGTTATGTTCCGCTCTTTAAGGTCATTTACAAGGTCTGGATTCATAAAGGGATTCAACAAGCCTACCAATAACTGGCCCGCTTTCATTTTTTCAAGATCTGCCTTTTCAGGCGCATTTATAGCTGCAATTATATCTGATCCTGAAATAACCTCATCCCTTGTATGGATTGAGGCGCCGGCCTCTGTATAGTTATCATCGCCGGCAAATGAATTGGTGCCTGCACCGGATTCCACCAGTACATTGATTTTTGACTGGATCATTAAAGAGACAGTTTCAGGCAGCAGGGCAACCCTGTTTTCACCCTGCGGTTCTTTCAATATACCGACTATCATCAGCGAATATCTTTTCAATTTTACACTCCAATTAACAATCGGAAGAAGCTATTGTTTAATTATTTTTAACTTTTGGTGACCCGGAATGCTTTTTATCCGGTTGCAGTTTATTCACTCACAATGCCTGAATATCGGCATGGATAACGAAATTATGGCCAGGATGCAGGGCGACAATGCAAGGGTTTATTAGCAGAAACAGTAGCAGGGGGCGGTAACAACCCTGAACAGTATCAGACCGGGAGCGGTAACGGCCCGGGGGCGGTAACAGAACGGGAGCACTACCTGCGATCACCGCAGGCAACGCCCCCGATTAACTTCACTTTCAGGGCCGTGCGTCGTTCCCTGATGTTGCATAGAGTCCGATCAGGTTCCCGGTAAACCCGCCAGCCACATTGGTCGAGAGGATGTCGCCCGAAACCATGCCACCCAGGTTTTCAAACTCTTCACCGTCAAATGAATAGTTGAACCAGTACTTGTCCCCGTCAGCCTTTACCTGCAGGTGAAGCGGACTGCCGGAACCGATCCTGGTGCTGGCAATTGTCTCAGACCTGCCTCTTTCAGTTCTCTGAAGTAACAGGTAATTTTCATTCCCCCTCCTGGTGATGCCGAAAACATAGTTAAACCTCTCACTCTGGTAGCAAACCATTCCTGCGAGGTCATTTTCCGATCGGGGACTGTAATCCATCGTCACCGTGGCAGTGAATGTTTTGTGCATCTGCCTTTTGAAAAGGCTGGATATGGGTGCAACAGCCCTGATGTTTGTTTCAAAGGGACTGATATGCATTCCTTCGCCGGTAATGGTCAGGAAATTCTCACGCCAGGTTCTGACACCAATCCACCTGTAGTCCAGGTCTTCTGACTCAAACTTCTCAACAAACGTGAAGTTCCCGTTTGGAAAAAACCCGTCTTCACCGGTCCTGTTAACCACCCCGGCAGGCATTTTCAGCTTCGGCTCAAGCGGTATTAGCCCGTTAATGAACACCGGCCATTCACCTGTCCACTCTACCGGCAGGATGAATGTTTCACGTCCGGTATTTACCCGGTCTGCCTCATTGGGGCGCACCCCCAGGAATACGCCATACAGGTGGCCATCAGGGCCCTTGGTCAGGTCGGCATGGCCGGCCCATTCAACCCTGTTTGCCCTGTTCGGGTTAAGGTACCGCTGCGTCATGATCGGGTTGTTTGGCGCCGGAACATATGGCCCCCTTGGGTGATCACTCACAAAGATCACCTCGCTGTGCCATCCACCAGTCCCCCCTTCAGCGCACATAAGGTAATAGCGCCCGTAACGCTTGTAGATATGGGGCATCTCGATCCAGATGGGGTTCCTGGTAATATCCACCCCGCCGTCAACAATTATCTTGTCCGTTCCGGGTATCACCTGGTTCTTTT
>SLMM01000035.1 GCA_007133565.1 Bacteroidales bacterium | reverse complement strand
GCCGGCATCAACTCAAAATATCCATCAACTAAATTAACACTTTTTTGGTAATAACTCTCGCAGCACGGCTAATTTTGACCTGTCTCCCACCTTATCCGGTAAACCTTCATCAGATCGCCTGATAGTATATAAAGCCTGTCGGGCTGCAACCTTGCATCATCAATTACCATCCCCCCTGGCAGATTAAATAACGACACCTCACCACTTGCAATATCCTTCCCGGCCAGCCTGCCATCTTCAAACCAGACTATCCTGTTGCCGAGAACCTGAAAGCGATGCGGCCCTTTATAATCGATCGTCCCAAGATATGATGCATACCTGTCGAAAAGATGAATACCCTTTCGGGGAATAAAAAGAAACAGTCGCCCCTGCGACTCGGTCATATAAACAGGCTGATCGCCGCTCCCTGTCACTGAGCTCACGATGATGCTGCGGTGGGTATTCCTGAATTGCTGGTCAAAATATACCAGGCGGTGTTCCCTGTCGCTGAATACCCATATACCACCACGCCCGGAAGTACAGGCGAGAGTTGCCTGTTCAATGCCCAGACCTGAAAAATTTACAGCCGACCTGAGTGGGGATAGGTTATTATCGAGAAATACCGCACGGTTGAAGTCCCTGTAAAAAAGGAGTAACTGCATGGGATTGGATACATCGGCTGAGGTAACAGGGCCGGCAGGCAGCGACCCGTACTCGAGCTCCCGGCCGGTTGTAACAGTGATCCGGGTAATCCGATGGCCATCGATAAAATATACATTGTCTAGATGGTCGGTATAAAACCTGTCTGATACAGCAGAGAATGAGGTTATCAGCTCCAATACCACGCCGGTGGTATCATTACCAGCATGTAAATGGCCCGGTTCCCCTGAAAGGCCCACGGCGGGGACTGACATAAGTTTTAAAAACAGGAAACTGAATATCAGCCATATCATTTCAAACGAATTGTTTGTTTAAAGCCTGGCATTTATCTTAAGCAGTTCATCCAGGTACTTACGGTTATTAGCCAGCCGCGGCACTTTATTCTGCCCTCCGAGTTTCCCCTTCTCCTTGAGCCATTCATAGAACAGGTTTCTTTTTGCTTTGTGCACTAAAGGCGGATCGAGGGTAATGTCCTTATACCTCTTTGCCTCGTAATCAGAATTCAGCGCCTGCAGTGCATTATCAAGCATAGTGCTGAAATACTCCATATTTTCCGGCTCAACTTCAAACTCAATAAGCCATTCATGAGCACCTTTGGAGGTGTCGCTCATAAACACCGGCCCGGCAGTATAGTCGCTTATTATAGCACCTGTTTTTCTGCAGGCTGTCTTGAGGGCATTCTCGGCATTGTCAATGATCAGCTCTTCGCCAAAGGCATTGATAAAATGTTTTGTACGTCCCGACACCTTGATCTTATGTGGATAGAGAGATGTGAACATTATTGTGTCGCCTATAATGTATCTCCACAGCCCCCCGTTTGTTGAAATGACCAGCGCATAGTTCCTGCATTTTTCAACCTCTCCTATTCCGAGTGTACTTGGGTTTTCTTTGTCCAGCTCTTCCATCGGGATGAACTCGTAGTAAACACCGTAGTCAAGCATAAGCAGCATATCATCCCTGTCCGGCTCATCCTGGATGGCAAAGAACCCTTCGGAGGCATTGTATGTTTCAAGGTAGTTCATCGAAGGGGAAGGGATAAGCTTTTCGAACTGCTCACGGTAAGGCAGAAAGCTTATACCCCCGTGAATGAACAGTTCCAGGTTGGGCCATATCTCCAGAATATTGGATTTGCCGCTCTTTTCAAGTACATATTTCAGGAATACAAGGTTCCAGGAGGGTACTCCTGACATGCTCGTTACATTTTCATATAGCGTGTCATCGTAAGCTTTTTCAAGCTTCTCCTCCCATTTATCCATCAGGGCGATCTTCGTCTGGGGTGTCCTGATAAAGCTCACCCAGAAAGGTGCTTTTTCTATCAGTATAGCCGACAGGTCGCCGTAAAAGGACTGGTTGTTGACATTGTTTACCTGGTGGCTGCCACCAATTGTCAAACCCTTGCCGGAGAATATGATTGTTTCAGGGTTATTCTTGGTATAGATAGCCAGTATGTCTTTTGGCCCCCTGAAATGGCACTCTTCAAGAGCTTCATCGCTTACCGGGATGAATTTGCTTCTGTCACTGGTGGTTCCCGATGACTTGGCGAACCATCTGATATTACCGGGCCACAGGATGTTCTCCTCACCTTTTCTCAACCGGTCTATATATGGTTTGATATCATCATATGTAACCAGGGGCAACCTCGACTTGAAATCATCTTCTGAATCGATGGACCTGAAGTCATACTTTTTGCCAAATTCGGTGTTTACGGCTGCCCCGAGCAGCTTTACAAGTGTTTCCCGCTGCACCTCTTCAGGATGTTTTTTCAGAAAATCTATCTGGTGCATCCTGCTTGTGTTGAACCATGTTATCAGTGATGGGATGAGAGGCATAAAAGACTGTTTTTACAAAAAAATAAACAAGAATGCAAAGATAATATTGTTTAAGGGAAAAATATTATGCGTAAAGCCTCATCAAAGCCGTGGCAGACAAAATAATCGCATATAAAACCGGCCAAATTTCAATGTTGCATCCGGCAACTAATTTAACTTGTGATATATCGCGTGGCCGGTAAGTTAATCCAGGGACAGGACATTAAACAATAACCCCGTAAACCAGTCCGCTCAGGGTAGCCATCACAACTACAAGCAGCACAAAAACCGCGGTCTTTTTGGTGCCTATCACGCTGTGTATAACCAGCATGTTGGGCAGTGAGAGTGAAGGGCCGGCAAGCAGAAGCGCCAGTGCCGGGCCCTGGCCCATGCCTGAAGCTATGAGGCCTTGCAAAAT
>SLMM01000029.1 GCA_007133565.1 Bacteroidales bacterium | reverse complement strand
GCGGACTGAACAAGTTTGAAGTTCCTCCCGGCGCTGAAGATCTCATTGGCTTCCTTGAATCTGTGACTGATTACGAAACGCAAAGATATATAACTCAATACGGGCTGGCAGACGGTATGCCTACCGATGTATTCAGTTTCGGCGCATCTGCCAGGGATGATGACGGCCGCCTTTACTTTGGAAGCAATGCAGGTGTTATCTGGTTCCACCCCGATTTGCTCACGGTAAACCAATACAGGCCACCTGTAATTATATCCAGATTTAATCTTTTCAACAGGGAGGTCACCATTGATGATGAAACTGGTATTTTATCCAGGGACATAAGCCATACCGACAGGATTGTGCTCAGGTTCAGGCAGAGGGTGGTCGGGTTTGAGTTCCATGCACTTAATTACATCTATCCTGAGAAAAACCAGTATGCCTACATGATGGCTGGTTTTGACGATGACTGGACATATGTGACAGACAGGCGTGAAGCAACCTATACCAATCTTAATCCCGGCACCTATACCTTCATTGTCAGGGCGGCAAACAACAGCGGAATCTGGAATGATCAGGATGCACGGATTGAAATTGTAGTCAGGCCGCCAATCTGGCGGACCAACGCGGCATATGTTACATATGCCCTTATTGTAATCGGCCTTAGCTACCTGCTGCGCCAGATAATGCTTATCAGGACACATGCAAAGATGGAGGTCAGAAAAGCACAGGAGATAGACGAAATAAAAACCGATTTCTTTACCAATGTATCTCACGAGTTCAGGACGCCTCTCACGCTTATAGAGGGACCGGTTGAGAAACTGATGAAAGAGAGGGAGAGGTTTAACTGGGAAAGCGATTTCTACCAGGTCAACCTTGTTTACAGGAATGTGCAACGGTTAAAACTGCTGATAACCGAGCTGATGGAGTTCAGGAGGCTTGCAGAGGGAAGACGGCAGCTGAAAATTGTACAGGGAGACCTGCCGGCTCTTCTGACCGATATAAAAAATGCCTTTGATTACCTTGCAGGTGAGAAAAACATCCGGTTCAGCCTTGAAATGTCACATGACAATATGCTCACCTGGTTTGACCCTGGTATTATTGAAAAGGTGTTGTTCAACCTGCTTTCCAATGCCTTTAAATTTACACCTTACGGAGGATATATCAGAATGAGCCTCAGATTTAACCACCAGTCAGACGAACTGATAAGTGAATTCTACGCTAAAGATTATATAAGGATGGAAGTCGCCGATTCGGGACCCGGGATACCTGGTGATATCAGGGATAAAATATTTGAAAAATACTACATGGCAGCCAACAGGTCAACTGTTGAGGGATCGGGAATCGGACTTGCACTGGTAAAGGAACTGGTTACTCTACACAAGGGCGAGATAGTCATTAACGAGCCTGACAGGGAAGAGTTCGGAAAAGGCGCCGCATTTGTTGTCAAGCTTCCGTTTGGCAGGGAATATTATCCGGGCAATATCACTGATGAAGTGTTTAAGGGACCTGACAGGGATGTGCTGATGAAGAAAACCGCTGCATTGTCGCCCGTGGTGACGGCTGAACCACCTGCCATGCAGAAGGGGCAGCAACCGGAAAAAAAGATACTGATAGTGGAGGATGACCCTGAGATAATGCAGTATCTGAAAAATGAGCTTCAATGTGAATACAGGGTGCAGACGGCTCCTGATGCCGAACAGGCTCTTGAAGCTGCCCTGACGGAAATCCCCGACCTGATCCTGTCAGATATTATGCTTCCGGTAATGGATGGCATAGAGCTCTGTAAAAAACTTAAGAGCGACATCAGGACTGAACATATCCCGGTAATCCTCGTTACTGCGCGTTCTGAAGAAAAAGACAGGCTGGAGGGACTGGAGACCGGAGCCGATGATTTCATTATCAAACCCTTTATACTTGAGGAACTTAAACTTAGAATAAAAAATCATATTCTTGCCAGGGAAAGACTTCGCCAGAAATTCATAAAAGATTTTACTTCTGCACCACAGAATATTGCAGATTTCAACGCCGAAGACAGGTTTGTTTCAAAAGCGCTTCAGATCGTAAACAATAACATCACAAACTCCGACCTGGATGTCGACCTGTTCGTAAATGAAATGGGAATGAGCCGTGCCCAGCTATACCGTAAGTTCAGTGCAATAACCAACCAGACGGTCAAGGAATTCGTCAGGACAGTACGGCTGAAAAAGGCTGCAGAGATGCTTGTAACGGGAAACTATAATGTATCGGAGGTTGCATATGCAGTAGGTTTTGGAGACCTCCCCTACTTTACCCGCTGTTTCAAGGCACAATACGGGTTAAACCCGTCTGCCTGGGTTAAAAGTTATGCCGGCATCAATGCAGCCAACCGGATCAATAGAAATGAGGGAGATGGTAATAATTCAACAGATCGGCCGAATTCTGCAGGTAACCGTTGATAAATATTCTTCAGGTTTCATTCTTTACCTTTAGCTCCTGCAACTTCCTTCCCTTTATGACAATTTCATTTTCTCTAATTGTTCTCCCTTTCTCAAAATTTGAACCGGATACGTATTGTCAACTTTTTGAGAATTCTATCTAAAACATCCATAAGTTTTGACGATAGTTTTGACTTATCATGGTCCAGGCAAATTATCGATCATATAATCCGTTCAGGCTAACTTTTAAAAAACCTAATACCGCCGGGAAATGAAACTTTACAGGAGGATAATAAACGGCATGATCAAAAAGGAGATTTTCCCGGGTATCTGCATTCTTGAGTTTTTGATACAGCTGATAATCGTGTTGCTTATCCTGTTGATAATAATTGCAGTTATGCTTGAAAGCGAAGCCGGAAGCATATGGTTATTGGTTATCATCACCTTATGTTTCATTTCCGTATACTTTGTAACCAAATATTTCGGGAGAGAGATATTGGAATACGTTCACCACAACAAGACCAAACT
>SLMM01000189.1 GCA_007133565.1 Bacteroidales bacterium | reverse complement strand
TGCATGATCATCATCGCCACCGATGCCCCCATATCATCGCGCAACCTTGAGAGGCTTGCACGGCGTTCATTCAACGGCATGGCACGCACCACCCGTTTTATGTCGAACTCATCAGGCGACTTTGCCATTGCCTTTTCTACAGCTTACCGGATAAGCCACGGGGGGCCGGAGATGAGTGCTGACATGCCCCCGCTTCTTGATAACAGTGCGATGGACGGCCTGTTCATGGCGGTTGAGGAGGCCACGCAGGAGGCTATCTATAATTCGCTGTTCATGACAGAGGGTATGGAGGGGCGCGACGGCAACCGTGCAGGGGCAGTTTCCGTGGCCGGGGTGCTCGAACTGCTGGAGGGGCACAACATAATAAAAACAGACTGACCGATGGAAAGAGGCATCATTGGGATAGTAGGCGGCATGGGGCCTGAGGCTGGGATTTCCCTTTCGGGGATGATAATGCGTAACACTGTTGCCGGATGCGACCAGGACCATCTTCCGGTGGCGCTGTTTTCAATCCCCGAAATCATACCAGACAGGACAGCTTATATAACCGGGGAGGTCACTGAAAATCCTGCCGGCGGAATTCTCAAGGTCCTTTCACTCATGAAACAGTCCGGGGTAACCATAGCTGCTCTTGCCTGCAATTCGGCCCATGCGCCGGTAATATTCGATACTGTGGAGTCGGGGCTGAAGAAAATGGCGCCTGAGATCAGGCTCATCAACATGATAGATGAGGTAGGCCGGTTCATATCCGGCCATTACCCGGGAGTCAGCCGTGCGGGAATCCTGGGCACAACTGGTACGTGGAAGACCCGCCAGTATGACAGGCTGCAAGGATTGGATCTGCAGACTGTTTATCCCTGCCACGAGGAACAGCAAAGCGTGCACCAGGCTATTTATCATCCTGTTTACGGAATTAAATCCAACAGCGGCAACATCCCCGAAAGGGCAATGGAGATAATCACAACAACGGCATCATCACTCAGAAAGGCCGGAGCAGAAATACTGGTTATCGGCTGTACCGAGATATCCCTGGCTGTAAAGGAGAGGGAGTATTGCGGATTGCCGGTGGCCGATTCTTCGGTCATCCTTGCCAGGGCGCTTATCAGTGCCCATTCGCCTGAGAAGCTTAAACCTCAACAATAATGAATTGAATCACAGATACCGCATTACCCTCCTGAATGGCGCCAGCAGGGTGTTCCAGGGAAATTCAGAAAGGACCATCAGCACAAGGATGGCTGGTTCAAAGTGAATTGCAGCCAGTACAATCGCCATGCCGTTATTCTTGTATGCAGCGCCTATCGTCACAGCTATCCTGCTTTTGCGGTCGAGCCCGTATCCCGTTAAATAACCTGCAGCGTGCAGGAAGATATAGATCACGTACAAGAAGCATATCTGCAGAAGAATATTCAGCGGATCACCCGTGATCAGAGTGCGCTGGGACCCCATAGCTGCATAGACCATTATGAATATCAGCAGTATATTGACGGCTGTGAAGCCTCTTTTTACCCTTTCTATGGCAGCAGGGATAAGCCTTTTTATCACCTGTGATGCTGTAAGCGGTACAAATACCAGAACGGCAAGGTCGGTAAACATCTCAAGGGAATCTATTCCGATAGTTTCATGGTTCACCAGTATGAAAAGGAGGGGAACGGTAAACGGCGCCAGCATCGAGGTGATGATGGCAATTCCTGATGACAGGGCAATATTGCCTTTAACTATATCGGTCAGCGACGGCGTTGAAACCCCGGCCGGCATGGCGGTAAGAAGCAGGATGCCCGTGGCCAGCTCACGGCTGAAAGGGTAAACTGCACCGTAAAGAACCAGGGGGATGGCAACTATAAAGACAGCGGTTATTAAAGCCATGCGCCGGTAATCGCTGATCTGCTTCAATATCAGAATTAAATCGGTCTTAAGAAATACAAGCAGCAGCATCACCATAAGAAGAGGTTTGAGCAACGACATCAGTATTTCTGTGTACACCGGCCATGTCAGTCCAAGTAATATCCCTGCCATCAGTATTACCCAGAAGTAACTTTCTATCAGTCGTACCAGCTTCATTGTGGAGGTTGTTTCTTTAAGGTTTTCCCCGGCAATTATCTGTAATTCGGGTGTGAATATAGTTTTTTTTAATATGTTGTATATTTTTGTCTGGCCTAATTGCAGTTAAAGACCTAACAATGAACAGGAATATTGTTTATATAATTTGCCTGTTGCTGATCCAGACAGTTGTCAGTGCGCAGGGAACAAAACCCACAAATGTATACCGTGTAACGGTAACGAGCCGCTATGTTCTTGATGACGGTGAAAGGACCAGCGAGTTTTATGCTGTAAACCAGGAGATATCTGACTCCCTTGGGAGAATGCATACCGAAATCGATTATGACTGGGAAACCAGGTATCCCGGTAATTACCGCTGGCACTTCTTTGACAGTATGTTGCTGGTGCGGACCGAATACTATGTTGACGAAACCCTTGACCGCAGGGTGGTGCTTGAATATGATGCCGACACCCTTGTTGTTGCTGAGCGGCATTACGGGTTGCAGAATGCGGATACTGTGCTTTTTAAAACCCTGGAATATTCCCGCGATGCCGGTGGCTTGCCTGTGAGGGTCGTTGCCAGTAATGATGCAGGCCGGCGCCTCTACAGGTCGAGGTCAGTTTTTGATGATCACGGAACTGAAGTCCGCCGTCGTGTAACAGGTCGGAGGGGTGATCCTGAAGATGGCATCCGTCGTCTGGACCGGGAAGCGGAGTATGACAGTTCCGGGTTGATGGTAAAAGAATCTGTTCGTCTCAGGATGGCTGACCGCAGGCGCCTGGAATACACAATGACCTACCAGTATGATGAAGAGGGAAACATGACCGGGGTGGCTGAGTATGATGATGAGGGCAACCTGGTCAGCAGGACTGAATATGTCTGGGATCCCAGG
>SLMM01000018.1 GCA_007133565.1 Bacteroidales bacterium | reverse complement strand
GTGTAATCGCCGCTGTCTCTTAACTTATCGGTATCAATATGAGTTTCGACTATCTTACCGGCAAAATGGTTGGTGGAGCCGAAAATGCCCGACTCAACAAGTACGCATTCGAGGTTCAGCGGGCACTCCTTGATAATTGGCGATTTTACGATCTTTGATTCCATTTTCGTGAGACCGGTCCTGGTAAATTTGTCGGTATCCCTGCCCGAGGTTATCCCGCAGAAATCCGCCTCCACCATTATATCAACCGAGGCGATATTGACCGTGAATTCGCCGTTTTTTTTGATCTCGTTGCCCGAGAAGCCGCGGGTACCCACCGAGACCCCGATGGTGGGAGGGGAGCTGGTAAGCAGGCTTATCCACGCGATTGTTACAATATTTGCTTTATCCATTGTTCCCGTTACCACCAGTCCGGTAGGACAGGGGAACATCAGTTTTTGCGGTCCGAAAGAGGTTTTCATGATTTTCTGGTTTTAATGGTTCCGGACTGCAAAATAATAATTTACCTGCGGGAAATCAAGTACAAGCCTGTCAGGAATCAAGAATTAAACTGTCAGGAATCGAGAATGAAACTTTGGGAAGTCAATGATGAACCCTGGAGAAATCACACCAATAATTGAGGGCTGTTGGATACCAGGGGGTGGGAATGGTTTTGTCAGATCCATTTCTTTCTCCTGAAATAGAAGAGCATCCCGACACCCGTTAGCAACATGATCATAAGCACTGCAAAATAGGCCCATGGCCATTCAAGTTCGGGCATATAGTGGAAATTCATCCCGTATATCCCTGCTATGAAAGTCAGTGGGATGAAAATGGTAGCGATTATTGTAAGCACCTTCATCACCTCGTTCATCCTGTTGCTTACACTTGAGAGGTACAGCTCGAGAAGTCCTGCAACAAGGTCGCGGTATGTTTCCACTGTATCTATCACCTGTATCGTATGATCATACAGGTCTCTTAAGTAGGGTGTAGTCTTCCTGTGTATGAGTTTGGATTCTGACCTTTCAAGCTGGCTGATAACTTCCCTCAGCGGCCAAACAGACTTTCTCAGCAGCATGTTTTCCCTTTTGAGTATGTAAAGCTGCCTGAGTGTTTCCTTCCTTGGGCCCTCCATGAGTTCTTCCTCAAAATCCTCCATCTGTTCTCCGATCTTTTCCAGCATCAGGAAGTAGTGGTCGGTTATTATGTCAAGCAGTGCATAGCAAAGGTAGTCGGCTCCCATGGTGCGGATGCGCCCCTTGCTGTTTCTTATCCTGTCGCGCAGGGGGTCGAAAACATCATCCTTCCTTTCCTGGAAGGTGATTACATAGTTTTCACCAACCACTATGCTTACCTGCTCAGCTTCGACCTTGTTGGCGCTTTTGCTGAAGGTAAGCATTTTAAGGACCACGTTGATGTAATTCTCAGTGATCTCTGTTTTGGGACGCTGGTTTACGTTCAGGATATCCTCCAGAACGAGTGGGTGGATGGCGAAATGCTCCCCGATTTCTCTAATCATTTCAATATCATGCAGCCCCTTTATGTCAATCCATGTTACAGTGGTTTGATCCCTGAAAGGCAGAAGATCTGAGGGTTTAGCTTCTTTCTGCTCATGCACTTTTTCACTGTCGTAGTCAATTACCTCAATAATCGATCTGTCGGTCTTCCGGGTGCCTGTAAATACAAGGCTCCCGGGTGGCAGTCCGGGTTTCTTTGCGCTCCTTCTGGTTTTGCCTGGTATTATCGGGTTAAACAGGTTCATTTTATCTGATTTAAAGGTTGTACACTTTTTTATACTGGCAAATGCTCCCTGGAACTGTTGTTGTCAACAGGCAGGAGTGCCGGTTTATAATGTCAGAATATTGCAAACAGATTTACAAACAGATCGGCCGCCGAAGCTGCAGAAACCGGCAGAGGATTGATCAGGGCAGTTAATCCCAGTATCATGCACACATTGAAAATGTTTGAGCCGAGGATATTCCCTATGGCAATATCAGTTTTGCCTTTTGATGCTGCAGCAATTGATGTTGCAAGCTCAGGAAGGGAAGTGCCGGTTGCGACTATCGTGAGCCCGATAATTCTTTCAGATATTCCCAGTCCGCCAGCAATACTGACTGATGCCATTACGATGAATCTTCCGCCCACAATCAGCATTATAAGGCTGACCAAAATTATTAAAGCAGGCTTTGCGACTGTACTGATAAGTCCGGTTCCTTTACCGGCTGTTAACGGTAAAAAAGCAAATAATACAAGTAAAGTTGCCGAAAGCAAACAGATGGGTATTTCAATCCAGGTGGTTTTGGTTTTGACAGCCAGAGGAGTTATGGAAGCAGATACTCCCAGAATGACCAGTATGTTGAAGATATTACTTCCAACCAGGTTGCCCAGTGCAATACCGGTATTGCCATTGACGGTTTGAGGGATCAAAACTTATGATGCAATTTACCGAATTATTTAATTCAACAAAGATAAAGTATTTCTTTTCGCCTCAGATCATACCGGCCGGCCGGTGAGGAGTGGTTGCAGGGTGTTGTAATCGAGGTAGTACAGGATTTTTATCGAGAAGCTGTTTATCTGGGGCTGCCCGGCAATGTGCCTGAAATTGTCAAAATAGTTGTTCATCAGTTTATTGCCCCTGTTGTCGATCACATTTTTCCACAGGGCGGTAAGCCTGCTTCCCGGTGCAAAGTGCCAGGTCAGCATCATGTCGATAGTGAATGCGTTGTAATTGATGTCGGGAGCCTGCAGGTCGCGTGAGAGAGGATCAATCCTGCCCTGGTCTGACAGGAGGAAGTAGTCTCCTGTATAGTTAACCCTCGACCAGTAATGGCGAAGGTCAAAGCTAATAGAGAGGTCGTTGGTGAAGATAGAGGTTGAGCGGAGTGTGTTTGTAAGGGTTTTTGAAGGCCGTAACCCGAAAAATACCGAGTCGGGGGCAGTATGCATCACATAACCT
>SLMM01000042.1 GCA_007133565.1 Bacteroidales bacterium | reverse complement strand
TTCAGGTTACAACCGACGGAAAGGAGAATGAGATCATAAACGGGGCGCCGGACTGGGTGTATGAGGAGGAGTTCAGCTTCAACAGGGCTTTTGCATGGTCGCCCGACAGCCGGAAACTTGCGTTTTACCGCTTCGACGAGAGCCATGTGAAAATGTTCAACATGACCATTTACGGCGATCTCTACCCGCACTGGTACCAGTTCAAGTACCCCAAGGCGGGCGAGAAAAATGCACTGGTGACAATCCATGTATATGACATACATAAGGGCAGCTTCACCGAAATGGATGTTGGAGAGGAAACCGACCAGTACATTCCGCGCATAAAATGGACCCGGGATCCTTCAAAACTTGCCATATACCGGCTCAACAGGCTGCAGAACCACATAGAGGTGCTGCTGGCAGATGCAGCCACCGGACGTTCAGAGGTGCTGTGGGAGGAGGCCAACAGGTATTTCATAAGGGAGACCTCAGACAATATGATAACTTTTCTCGAAGACGGCAAACACTTCATTGTAATGAGCGAAAGAAGCGGATGGATGCATTTTTACCTGTATGACATGAACGGCAGGTTCCGTAACGCGGTTACATCGGGCGACTGGGAGGTTGACCGGCTTATCGGCATCGACCACGGCAACGGGGTCCTTTACTACAGCTCATCGGAGACTTCCCCGCTGCAGCGGAATGTTTACAGCATATCACTGAACAGCAGGAACAAAAAGAGGATCACACCTGAGGACGGCACAAACAATGCAGTATTCAGCAACGGTTTCAGGTATTATATCAACTACCACAGCGATGCCAACACACCGGCAAATATCACGTTGCATGACCAGAGCGGACAGCTTATAAGGGTTCTGGAGGACAACAGCCGGCTGAAACAGGTTACGGAGGAATACGGGTTCAGCAGAAAGGAGTTTTTTACCTTCACTACATCGGAGGGTATCGATCTTAACGGTTATATCATCAAGCCGCCGGACTTTGACGAAAACGGTGAATATCCGCTGTTCATGTATGTGTATGGCGGGCCCGGCCACCAGGCGGTCAGGGATTCCTACACGGCAGGCGCATGGTATCAGATGCTTGTGCAGAAGGGTTACGTGATAGTCTGCGTCGACAACCGGGGCACCGGGGCACGGGGCGAGGAATTCATGAAGTCCACCTACCTGCAGCTTGGGAAATATGAGACCATCGACCAGATAGAAGCGGCAAAGTACATGGGGTCAAAAAGCTGGATTGATGAAACGCGTATCGGCATCTTCGGTTGGAGCTACGGCGGATACATGGTAGGCCTCTGCCTTACCAAAGGCGCTGATATATTCAGGCTGGGCGTATCCGGCGCACCGGTAACCAACTGGCGGTTCTATGATACTATTTACACCGAACGTTATATGAGGACGCCACAGGAGAATGCCGACGGATACGACGATAATTCGCCTATCAACCACGTCGACAAGCTGAAGGGCCATTTCATGATCATCCACGGCACTGCCGACGACAATGTGCACCTGCAGAACACGATCGAGATGGTGGACCGGATGATCGCAGCCGGCAAGCATTTCGAGCTGCTGCTCTACCCCAACCACAGCCACGGGATAAGGGGCAGCGCAGCACAGCACATGTACGAGAGGATAACCGGCTTTGTGCTGGAAAACCTTTAGTAATGTGATGCCGGGTTTATTCACGCCGGATGTTGGTTGCCGGGTATTGGTTGCCAGGGATTGCTTCTCCTGTTGTCAATTAATATCCCCTAAACTAAACCTGAAAATTCAGTTCAACGATTCGGCGTTGGCCGGGGCTGGTTTTTAGAAAAATAGTAACCACTGCCAGAAAAAATGATAATCCCTGAAAATTTCTGTAATTTTTAGTCCCCCGGATAATTTTGAAGTAAAAATTGATTATTTTTGTTGCCCGGTTGAGAAAAACGGTTCTTTGAAGACACAACCGGTCATGCTGCCCAGATGGCGGAATTGGTAGACGCGCTAGTTTCAGGGACTAGTGTACGCAAGTACGTGCAGGTTCGAGTCCTGTTCTGGGCACAGGAAAAAGTTAAAATCCTTCTAACAACCGGCAAAGGCAAAACACCGGTTTGTGATAAAGGCATAATTTATACCGGGCCCAGGTGGTGAAATCGGTAGACACGCCAGCTTGAGGGGCTGGTGCTCGTTCAGGGCGTGCTGGTTCGAGTCCAGTCCTGGGCACCAAAAAGCAGGAAACCTTGCAGTTTCCTGCTTTTTTTGTACCGGCAATATTGTCTGCAATACCCCTCCGATAACTGCATATTCTTATAACTAAGCATTATATTTACAGGAAAAGAGATCAGCCATGACATATTTTCCAAACTCCAGCAGGCAATATGGGTTTTACAGCCCTGTTCTGTTGTTTTTACTTGCCATCCAGCTGTTTTTGATAAGCTGTGGGCGAAATAATGAACTGAACGAATACAGGTTATCTGATGAAGAGCTGATCGACCTTGTACAGGAAAGGACCTTCAGGTATTTCTGGGACGGAGCTGAACCTGTTTCGGGAATGGCACGCGAAAGGTACCATGTTGACGGGCATTATCCCGGTGATGACAAGGATGTTGTGACTACAGGCGGTTCCGGATTTGGCATTATGGCAATTATAGCGGGTATTGAGAGAGGGTACATAAGCAGGAATGAAGGGGTTGAAAGGATCGGGCAGATCATTGGATTCCTGGAGGGAACGGACCGGTTCAATGGGGTCTGGCCACACTGGCTGCACGGCGAAACAGGGAAAGTAAAGCCTTTCAGTGCCCTGGATGACGGGGCCGACCTGGTTGAAACAGCCTTTCTGGTTCAGGGACTGCTAACGGCCAGACAGTACCTGATAGATGGTAATGACAGTGAAATGAAACTTTCTGAAAGGATCAACACCCTTTGGAGACAGGTTAACTGGGACTGGCACAGGCGCGACGGCAGTAACGTGCTATACTGGCACTGGTCTCCCAACCACAAGTGGGAAATAGGGCACCAGATACGGGGTTATGATGAATGCCTTATCGTTTACATACTTGCAGCCTCCTCCCCCACGCATCCGGTGCCGGCAGAAGTTTACCATGAAGGCTGGGCACGGGACGGGGATATCAGAACCGAAGTGACTCAATACGGGTACACCCTGACTATGAGGCATAACGGTGCTGAAGAGTACGGGGGGCCTCTTTTCTGGGCACACTATTCGTATCTCGGACTTGATCCGAGGAACCTGGAAGACCAGTATGCCAACTACTGGGAACACAATGTAAACCATACACTTATAAACAGGGCCTGGTGTATCGAAAACCCTCACGGGTACAAGGGTTACGGAGAAGATTGCTGGGGACTGACAGCAAGCTATTCGCCTGGTTTTTATTCTGCGCACGCTCCCCACAATGACCTCGGGGTCATATCACCCACCGCGGCCCTGTCATCTTTTCCATACACCCCGGAATATTCGATGAAGGCAATGAGATACTTCTATGAGGAGCTGGGCGACAGGTTGTTTGGCAAATACGGGTTCTATGATGCATTCAGTAAAACGGAGGACTGGTTCCCGGAAAAATACCTTGCAATAGATCAGGGCCCTATCGTGGTAATGATCGAGAACCACCGCTCCGGACTGTTATGGGACCTTTTTATGAAAAATCCTGAAATATCCGGGGGCCTCGCTAAACTGGGCTTCACAAGCTGGTAGGGAACCGCGCTCTATACCTCAATAATACGGCATCCATGACTGACTGCCAGATTGTGCTTATTTCACATCACCCAAAAATTCAGTCGCCAACGCCTTAAAATTTTTTAATAAATTAAACTCTTTACCCGATGATTTGTCTATGTATTTATAAAGTTCAAAATTGTCAAATCTTAAATTGGGCTCATTTATGCATACAGGCAGATTACTTTTTACCATTCTTCTGATTTTAACATACCATTCATTAACAGCACAAACAGGATCAGTGGCAGGCGTAGTTGCAGATCCCGAAACCGGCGAGCGGATACCGTTTGCCAATATTGCCATCTACTCAGGCAATGATCCCGCTCCGGTTACCGGCGATGTCTCTGACGGAGACGGTAACTTTAAGATCGGTGGGTTGCCATATGGAAGCTACAGGCTGGTTATCTCCTTTATCGGTTACGAGCCTGCAGAAATAAGCGGAGTTGAGTTCTCACCGGAAACACCAGGTGTAAACCTTGGCACAATTAACCTGAACCGGTCGGCAACAGACCTTGAGGAGGTCGAGGTAACCGCTATGGCAAGGACTTCTTCGTCACGTATTGATCGCACAACATACAGGGCGGCGGACTTTGAAACTGCAAGGGGCGGCACGGCATCGGACCTGCTCGGGAGATTGCCCTCGGTTTCGGTAAGTGCCGACGGCGAGGTTTCGGTAAGGGGGGCATCCGATTTTCTTGTCTACCTGAACGGGAGGCCTACCACGATGGACCCGTCCATGCTCCTCGCGCAGATATCGGCCGGATCGGTAGAGAGTGTTGAGATAATTACTGTGCCGGGAGCCAGGTTTGACGCACAGGGAGCCGGGGGCATAATCAATATCAATACGCGAAGAGCGGCCATAGAAGGGTTGTCGGTGTCGGCCAGGCTGCAGGGCGGAGCAGCACCGTGGGGTGAAAGTACAGACCCCTACAGCGGATATGATATGAACAACGATATGTACGGAGGCAACCTTGACATGCTCTATAATACTGACAGGTTATCCCTTTACGGCAACCTCTACTATAATAACAGGAACACCAACGGGGTAAGGAACGGCACAGCCCGGATCCTGCAGGGTAACGGCAACTACTATACGCTGCGGGGTGCCGGTGCCAGGCCGGAGCTGCATGAAAATTTCTCGGTGAACAGCGGACTGGTGCTTAACATGTCGGAGCAGTCGTCGCTTGACCTGTCATATTTCTTTGCAAACAGGAGCGAGACAAGGGGCGCATATTATCTTTACCGGGGAGAGGGACTTGAGGAACCGCCCGCCTATGCTGACGGGACAGATTACTGGACATTCAACCCCAATGTAGGTGACAGGGTGGGAATAATACATAATGTTACAGCTGAATACAGCTTTGAGCCTGACGAAAATTCTGATCTCAACATCATGGCGGCATATGAGAGGTCTGAGCTGAGGCGTGACCTGAGTAACCCGAATTATTCCTATAACGAGGAGGCTGACATGATAACAGGGATACAGAGACATTTCATGCAATCTGACGATACCCCTCTTAACGGCTTCAGGCTCCATATAGATTACCAGCGTGAACTGAACAACGGTCACACCGTTGGAGCCGGGCTCCAGCCCCAGTATCTTAACAACCGGGGCTCATTCAGCTATGATACCCTTAATGTGGACATCAACAGCTGGGGCCCATTCTCAAGCCTTGAAAATGATTTTGAGCTTGGAAGGGGAATCTATGCAGCATACCTTAACTACTCTGGCAGTGCCGGCGACCTTGGGTTTATGGCCGGCCTTAGAATGGAATATACTGACCAGGTGATGGATATAGACAACCCGGACTACTTCAGCCTGTTCGACAGGGAAACAAAATCAAGTTACTCACTGAACAGGACAGATCTTTTCCCGTCGGTGCATCTGATGTACCCGGTTTTTGAAGGTGACGAAATAACTATTGCGGCCAGCCGAAGGATAAACAGGCCACAAACCCAGAATATGGCACCGTTCCTTTACCGCAGGCACCACGAAGTGTACGAGGTGGGAGATCCGGCCCTTGAACCTGAGTACCTTAACAATTTTGAACTTTCCTGGCTTAAAAGGGCGGGAAACCAGAATATAAGACTTACGGGGTTTTACCGGGGCACTAACAATGCTATATTCCGCATCTATACATTGTACGATGAGGAGAATATTCTTATTCGCAGCTTCACCAACGCAGGCACATCAACGGCGCTTGGTGCAGAGCTCAATACTGACCTAACCCTGGGTAACAGGGCAAGAATATACCTTGGTGGTTCTCTCTACCATTTCAATGTCAGCGGCGAATTTTTCGGCTTTATGGAAGACAACAGCAGTACCAACTGGACAATCAACGGTAATGCAAACATCTTCCTTAGCCGGTCACTCAGGCTTGTTGTCGATTTCGACTGGAGGTCGGCGACCGTTACAGCCCAGGGGTCGGAAAACATGTTCTTTGTTGCCGGGGCAGCACTCAGCTACACGCCACCGCAGTGGCAGGGATGGAACCTCTCCCTGAGGGCACTCGACATTCTTGGCACAAATGTTACTAACTGGTCAACTCGCGCCTATGACAGCGGAGGCCGCCAGATTTTTTTCCAGGAAACCGATTATGACCGTTACGGGCCGGTAGTGGAACTCGGAATTTCTTACTCCTTCAACCTTAACGGGCGCACATTGAGAAGGGATGTTGACACGTTCGGAGATGAACAGTTCTGATTTTTAAAACAATCCCGGCTGCCCTGTGTTTATTATTGTATGAACATGAACGATACCGGATATATGATAAAGAATTTGATAATTGCGGCGGCTTTGCTGGTTACGGCCGGCACAGCCTGCTCCCAAAACCTGTCAGATATGAGGTCAAAACACCCCGCAGCAAAAGATAATGATCACGGAGAATACAGGATCAGCAGAAGCGACAGCGAATGGAAGGATATTCTTGACCCGCTTCAGTACGAAATATTAAGGAGGTCCGGTACTGAAAGGGCGTTCACGGGAGAATTGTATGATAACAGAAAGCCAGGAATTTACTATTCGGCAGCCACAGGCCAGCCGCTTTTTGCATCCGATTCCAAATTTGATTCCGGCTGCGGATGGCCAAGCTTTTTCGAGCCGATAACAGAAGGTGTTATCCTCTACAGAACTGATAGATCGCACGGCATGATCAGGACTGAGATAATTGATTCGTCAAGCGGATCGCATCTTGGACACGTTTTTGATGATGGCCCCCCACCTACCGGACTCAGATATTGCATGAACAGTGCCGCAATGATATTCGTGAGTGCAGATGAGGAGCCCCACGGCCGTGTAAAAGACTATATGGAAAACCATGCTTCCGAAGAAGAACGGATGTCAGTGAAAAGATTCCTTGATTCAAGAAAATAACAGCTCCTTATAGTAAGCTGTCTTTGCCAGGTCCGGGTTTTTTCAGTGCAAACGCCGTTCAGGCAAGGTCCGGCCAGGGCATTTCCCTGACACGGGTTATTTGATCAACTAAAGCTCCTTTTCCAGCTCCTCAAGCGGAATGCCTTTCGTTTCGGGCATGAATAATTTAACCCATACAAGCTGAAGGACCATCATGCCGCAGAATATGCCGAATATGTACTGCGGGGCCAGAGCCTCTGCCATGAACGGGAAAACCAGTGTAATAAGGGCAGCAAAAAACCAGTGGGTAAAACTGCCGAGCGACTGTCCGAATGCCCTCTGTCGATTGGGAAATATCTCGCTTATGAATACCCATATTACGGCGCCCTGACCGACGGCATGGGCAGCAATGAAGGCAAAAATCAAAACCGGCACAAAACCAAAGTTCTGCGAGGCAAATGCCCAGGCCGTGAGACCCAGTGACAATATATAGCCGAACGATCCTATGAACAGCAGGGTACGCCTGCCCAGCCGGTCTATCAGCCAGAGTCCGACAAAAGTAAAGATCAGGTTCGTAACACCAATGCCGACGGACTGCAGCATGGCAGTCTGTGCCTCTAGTCCGGTCATCTGAAAGATACGGGGTGCAAAATAGAGTATGGCATTTATACCTGATAGCTGGTTGAAAAAGGCAATAAAAAATGCAAGCATTATCGGGGTAAGCAACCGCCTTGTAAAGAATTTGCCGGCAGCCTGTTTTTCATTGCCGGTAGCCTCAACCTGGTTAACAAGGTTAACAAGCTCATCCTTCTCCAGGTCGGGATTGATCTTACTGAAGACCTCCATCCCGCCTTCCCGGTCTCTTTTGCGGATAATGAGCCAGCGGGGACTTTCGGGTATGCCAAGGCAGAACAATGCAAAAACAAGTGCGGGAACAGCTTCCACCCCAAGCATCCATCGCCATGCATTCTCACCGATGCCGGCCAGCAGTGAATTGGACAGGAACGCAACGAGAATACCGAATACGATGTTGAACTGGAACATGCCCGCCAGTCTCCCCCTGTATTTGGGCGGAGCAATCTCTGAAATGAACATGGGCGCAGCTACCGTGGAAATACCTATACCCAGTCCGCCCAGAAACCTGGATATCATAAAGGTGTAAACCTCCGGGGCCAGTGCCGAACCAAATGCAGACAACAGGTAAAGCACCCCGATCCACAACAGTGTCTTGCGCCTCCCGAAATAATGAGCCGGCCAGCCGCCGATAAGCGATCCGGCTACAGTGCCCCACAGGGCCATACTGATTGCCAGTCCGTGCAGCGTACTGCTCAGACCCCAAAGCGCCTGAATAGACTGTTCCGCACCCGATATAACCACGGTGTCAAACCCGAAGAGGAAGCCGGCAAGAGCAGCAACAACTGAACTTTTGTATAAAAAAAATCTGTTACCCATATCAATCATATTAGCAGGTATAATACCCGTATTAATTAACTTTTATATTTTCCGGGCAGGCAAATACCATTTGCCTGCAAAATAGAACGGACCAAAATAATGAATAAATTCCGGTTAACAGTCCTTTTGGACCGGAATTAAGTGGCCCGGTTATTTCTTACCTCTTTCTTTTTCTGTACCTTTACAAAAACATCTTTTGGATGTTATTTCATTTTAATTCAGATATTTAAATGGCCGCAGGAACAGCATATAAAGCGCTCTTCAGGTTTTACGAAGAGCTGAATGATTTCCTTCCGGCCGGACACCGCAAGAAAGATAAAACTTATACATTCAAAGGAAATCCTGCTGTGAAGGATTCGATAGAAGCACAGAATGTGCCACATACAGAGGTTGACCTGATCGTTGTAAACGGCAACCCGGTTGATTTCAACTACAAGCTGAGGGACGGCGACAGGGTATCTGTGTACCCTGTGTTTGAAACCCTCGATATAAGACCGGCAATAAAAACCGGCAGAAAGCCCCTGCGTGTAACAAAGTTCATTCTTGACGTACATCTGGGAAAACTTGCCAGGTTGCTGAGAATGACAGGGTTTGACACAATGTACCGGAATGATTATGAAGATGCGGAGATTATCAGAATTGGAGAGGAGGAAACCAGGATTATTCTGACGAGGGACAGGGGTATACTCAAAAACAGCCGGGTTACACGCGGATATTTTATCAGGTCACAGAAGCCGTGGGAGCAGATTAAAGAGGTAATAAACCGCTTTCAACTGCAGGATGATATAAAGTTTCTTTGCCGCTGCATAAAGTGCAACAGCCCAATTGAGAGTGTTGAAAAAAAAGAGGTGGCACACATGCTGAAAGCGGGTACAGCAAACATATACAGCAGGTTTTTCAAATGCAGGGGCTGCGGCAATATTTACTGGCAGGGTTCTCATTTCAACCGCATGGCCGGATACATGAAGAGACTTCAAACTGAATTGCGCAGCAAACAATCCGGCTGATAAGGGAACTTTTTTGCAAAACAGCCGTATCAATCGTAAATAGTTTTTACATTTACCGTCAAAACCGGTAAATGGCGAAAATTTGCTAACTAAACCATACAAGATGAGACACAAAGTTTACTATTACCTGACGGCAGTATTGCTGATTGTGATGGTTGCCTTCAGCCAGTGCAGGTCTAAAAGAGACACTGCCGGTTTGCCCGAAGGTGAAACCAGGGTGGAAGTTCTTTGCAGCGGTCCGGAATTCTTCTCCGACCATGAATATTTCAGGGCCAATTCGGTCGCCGAGAGCCGGGACCAGGCAAATTCAAAAAGGATGGCCCTTAGCAATGCCAGGGCCGAACTGGCTGCACAGATAGAAGTAACGGTCAAAAGCGTAGTTGATAACTATATTCAGGATGTTTCAGTGGGAGACCAGTCGGAATTCATGCAGCGCTATGAAGGGCTGTCAAGGGAGGTCATAAATCAGAGGCTGGCAGGAACACGGGTTATATGTGAGGAACTTACAAGAACTACCCAGGGTATGTATAAAACATATATTGCAATAGAACTGAGCGGACAGGATATCCTCAACGCGATGAACCAGCGGATATCGAATGATGACAGGCTGAGACTGGACTATAACTATGAAAAGTTCAAGGAAACTTTTCAGCAGGAGATGGATCAGCTAAGGCAGGAACGCGGGTTCTGAGGCGGCGTTATTGCATTCAGAAAGGCCGGGGCTTTTTGTTCCGGCCGGATTTATAATCTAAAACAATTTCAAGGATCATGATCAGGGTAACAATTCTTTTTCTACTGACAATTGTCTCAATATCGGCTTTTGCACAACAGCGAAGCGAACAGATCCTGGTAAACCAGAAAGGCTATTATCCACATGCGCCAAAAGTTGCTGCCATAAGAGATTTCAACACAGATGTCTTTTATATTGCCACACCCGACCTTGCCGATACCCTGTTCTCGGGATCAGCGCACGGACCGAAAAGCGAGGTCTATTCGGAAACTGAAACATGGCTGGCAGATTTCAGTGAGTTTACACAAACCGGAGTTTTCGTTGTAGCAGTACCCGGACTGGGCTATTCCTGGCCGTTTGAAATTGCAACTGCAGTTCATGCACCGCTGGCAGAAGCATCACTGAAAGCATTTTATTTTCAGCGGATGTCAACCCCCATAAGCTGGGAACATGGGGGCAAATGGGCAAGGCCTGCAGGGCATCCCGATGACCAAGTTATGGTACATGCTTCGGCAGCGACCGGGAACAGGCCTGAGGGGACGATTATAGCAGCACCCAAAGGGTGGTATGACGCGGGCGACTATAACAAATACGTTGTTAACAGCGGTATTACAATGGGTACAATGTTGTCGGCGTTGGAAGATTTCCCTGAGTATTACAATAACCTCCAGGTAAATATACCCGAAACGGGAAATGGCATGCCCGATATATTGAATGAAGTGCTTTGGAACCTGAGGTGGATGATAAGGATGCAGGACCCATACGACGGCGGTGTTTATCATAAGCTGACTACAGCAAATTTTGAGGGCAGGCTCATGCCGGCAGAGGCAGTAAACAAACGCTACGTGGTTCAGAAAAGCACAGCGGCAGCCCTGAATTTTGCTGCTGTAATGTCTCAGGCCTCGAGGATACTGAAAGATTATGAACATATCGTTAGCGGACTTGCAGACTCATGTATTAATGCCGCGGTATATGCATGGGAATGGGCTGTTGAAAATCCTGAAATCTATTACCGGCAGCATGAAATGAACCGGCTCTATGACCCTGATATAGTCACGGGAGCCTATGGCGACGGCAACGTTACCGATGAATTCATGTGGGCGGCAACCGAGCTTTTCATAACAACCGGCGACGAAAAATATTTCAAGGCCGTCAACCTCTTTCCCGATACTGAAATGCCTGTGCCAACATGGAATCAGGTAAGGCTCCTGGCATATTATTCACTGCTCAGAAAAGCAGACGACATCCCACAGTTCGCCTCGGGTAATGTTGAGATCATCAAGATAAGGCTTACCAGGATGGCCGATGAAATGATAGAAGGCCTTCAGAACCGGCCTTATCACGCAGTCATGGGAAAGACGGCAAGGGACTTTGTCTGGGGCAGTAATTCCGTAGCTGCAAACCAGGGCATCGCCCTTATAAATGCATACTTTATAACTGGAAACAGGAATTACCTTGACGGCGCCCTGCATAACCTGGATTATCTTGCAGGGAGAAATGCCACAGGATATTCATTCGTTACCGGCTATGGATACCAAACACCAATGCATATACACCATCGACCCTCAGATGCTGACCCGATGCCCGACCCGGTGCCGGGGCTGCTTGCGGGCGGACCAAATCCGGGACAGCAGGACGGCTGTGATTATCCCTCAGATGTTCCCGACGAATCGTACGTAGATGACTGGTGCTCATATGCTTCCAATGAGATTGCAATAAACTGGAACGCCCCGCTGGTGTATCTCAGCGGAGCCATCGAAGCTTTGCAGTTTGATGCAGGCTATTCCGGTCAATAATAATCTGGAATGAACAGCACAGGGGCATTATACTCCCCTGTTTCAACTCAAATATTTCACGATGCTACGGATTTCAGTAACAAAACCCTATGTGCCGGTCATTTTGCTACTTATGGCAGCTACCGCTTTTCAGTCCTGTGCATCACGAAGACTGGCCCGGCAGGCTGAAAAGCTTGAAGAAGCGGGACTTTATGAGATGGCTGCAGAAAGATACCTGCAGTCTTTCACCGCAAACCAGAACAACATAGAGGCCGCCACCGGCCTCAGGAGAACAGGACAGAGAACCCTGGAGTTAAAGGCAGCCCATGTTGCCGAAGCATGGAATCAGGGAAATGACCGGACTACAGTATACCGGTACCTGGATGCCCTGGCCTGGCACCAGCGGATAAGGTCGGCGGGTATTGAGCTTTCCATGCCGGGTCAGGCCCGGTCGCAATATGAGGATGCCAAACCACGTTTTCTGGACCGGTCGTTCGAGGAAGCGAGGCTTCTGCTTGAAGAAGAACAGTTTGGCAGGGCCGAAGCACTCTTTTCGGAGATCAAAAAAATCGACCCCTCTTATCGCAACCTTGACCAGTACATGAGGGTTTCCAAAAGTGAGCCTCTTTACCGCGAGGGTGTTGAACAGATGAACAGTGGTTACTACCGCAGGGCATACACCACATTTTCTCTGCTTATTGAAAATCACGGAACATACAAAGATGCCGCTGAACTGCGCAAAGATGCCCTGGAAAAAGGAATGCTTTCTATAGCCATCGCTGATTTTGAAAATGTTACAAGATACAGGAATGTGCACAATCTCATCAGACGGCATGTGATATCTGAATTAAGCAATAGCGGAAACCCGTTTGTCAGGGTTGTGGATGACCGTAATGTAAATGCCTTTATACGGGAACAGGAACAGGCAGCCAGGCTTGGCAGAAAAATGGAGATAGGCGGACTGATGGCTGCAAGGGCTCTCCTTACGGGCAAACTGACCTCTTTTGAGATAAACGAAGGAAGGGTGCAGCGAACGGAGCACCGGGGCTACCTCAGAGAGGTGATCAAGGTAAGGGACAACGTAACAAGTGAGAAGACAGAAAGGACAGTTTATCATAAGGTAACATATCACGAATACAGAAGAGTGAACAGTGCGAGAGGCGCACTCGAATACCAGCTGAGTTCAACGGAAACAGGAGCCATCCTTGCCTCAGGGGTCATTGAGTTAAACCCTTCAGATGAAGTACGTTACGCAGTATTTGAAGGTGATGCAGATAACCTGGTTCCCGGCCACTGGGAGTACAGGGACAGAGAATCTCCCAAAGATGCCATCCTCGATGAACCAAGGCATACCAGGGGCCTCAGGGAGTTGCTGAATGCCCGGCAGACAATAAAACCCACTGATGTTCTGAGAGATGAGCTGGTGAGCGGACTGGCCTTATCTGTCAGCCAGGCCGTATCCCGGTACAACCCTGAATGATAATGGCCCGGTTAACAAGATATACGGCAATCTTTCTGCTCTGCTCATTGCTGCCAGGCTGCGGTCCCGGCAGAAGGGCCGCCGAAACAGCTGAAGCAGCCCCCTACTGGGTGCAGAGTCGCCCGATAACCCCGGGATATTACACTGGTATCGGCTGGGCCCGCAAGACCCGGAATGTTTTCCAGTACCAGCAGACTGCAAGGCAGAACGCGCTGGCGGACCTGGCTGGTGAGATATCGGTCACAATTTCTTCGAACTCAGTCCTTCACGCCTTTGAATCGAACCTCGGATTCAGGGAGGATTTTACCACCACTATTGAAGCCAATACACTTGAAGATCTTGAGGGTTATGAAATTGTCGGCACCTGGGAGGATGAAAACAGTTACTGGGTCTATTACAGGCTTAACAGGGCAAAGCATCTTGAAATAACCACAAAAAGAAGAAATGACGCAGTAAAGCTGGCTGCCGGCCATCTTGAACATGCACTGAGAGCAAGGGAACAGGGGCAGATACGCGGCAGCCTGGTCTACCTTGTCAACTCAATGGAGGCGATAAGGAGCTATCTTGACGACCCCTTGCAAACTGAATTCAGGGGAGAGAACATACAGATGGGCAGCAGGATATTCAACGAGCTGTCATCTGCAATGTCTGAAATACAGATTGAACCGGAGAACCCTGAGATCATCATCAGGACAGGGTCGGGAATTCCAGCGTCAATGCTGAGGTTCAGGGTAAATGTATACGGGGGAGGTCCGGTGCCGGATTTTCCTCTTATTGCCAGCTATTCCGAGCGACCTGTCAGAAACAACCGGGCCCGTACCGGAAGAGACGGAACTGTGGGTTTCAGCATTGACGTGGTAAGGGCTGTGGCTACCACCGAAACATTCAGGGTAGAAGCAGATATAGAGGCCATACTGGCGGAATCAACCAGCGACCCTGTAATAAGAAGGCTTGTCAGGCGGTTCGGTGCTCCAGGTGCAGAGGTGACAGTCAGGGCCGAGCCTCCGGTAATAGTAATTACCTCAACAGAAACAAACCTGGGAGAGCCCATGGAACCGGGCATATTAACCGAAAGTGTAAGGAAGGCTTTGTCAGGTGGCAGCTACATAATCTCCGCAGATCTGTCTGAGGCCGATTATGTACTGAAAATAAACGCAGCCACAATATTGACAGGCGAAGCCGGAACATACAGAAATGCACGCCTTACCGGTTCAATTTCCCTGGAGCAAACCGACGGCAGGATTATTTACATACGTGATCTGGACGGATTCAGGGGATCGCACTTCAGTGCACAGACAGCAGGTGAGGAAGCATTCAGGCAGGCTGCCAGGAGGACTGAAAGCAGCTTTTACAGGGAGATTGATGATGTAATAAAAAGAAGGTGACCTGAACACCCCTACCTTGGGAGATTATTAAGTCGTTCCATCAGCCTTTCCGATTCTTTAAAAAGCTCATTCCGGATGCTTCTATAATAGGCTTTTATATTTATATCTGAAAACGCTTCATGCTTGGGATGATTGATCATGCCAACCAGCTTATTGCGGAGTTCGACCGCATCGGCAATGATTAACTGTGCATTTTCCTGGTTGAGTGAGGGTGTGTGCTCGAGGAAGGACAAACATTCACCAATAACCCCGAAACAGAGGTTATTGACGGCCTTCTTTAGATTACGCCTGCTTGCCATCTGAAATATGTTTATTTATAAATACAATTTACAAATAATTAGATAATAAACAAGCTTTTTTTAAACAAGGCAGCTGGTTTTACGTTTAGTTAAATGATCGCTGACTGAAACAGAAATTAAGCAATACCATGACAGATACACCACCCACGCCCGGTCATCCCCTACCGGAGAAACTTTCTCTGATTTACAGAAAGTTAAATTGATAACAATACCGGCATGTCTGCAGCAATAATTTATATGTCGCATCACGGCTGTACCGAAAAGGCAGCACTGATGCTAAGAAAAATGCACTGGAAAAAGGTTGAACTTTTCAACCTGAGGAATGGCCCGCCATCATCTCTTAAGAAATATGATACGGTGATAATAGGAGGCTCGGTTCACATGGGCCTGATACAGGGTAAAATCAGTAAATTCTGCAGCGACAATGAAGAGATACTTCTTCAGAAAAGAATCGGACTGTTCCTTTGCCACATGTGCGAGGGCGAAAAAGCCGTCAGGCAGTTCAACGAAGCCTTCAGCGAAAAGCTGCGTGATCATGCCGTGGCAAAAGGGTTGTTCGGCGGGGAGTTCAACCTGGAAAAAATGAACAGGGCTGAAAGGACCCTGGTAGGCCGGTCTGGTGTCAAAAAATCGGTTTCACATCTCAACAAAAAAGCCATCGAAGGTTTTGGCAGGGTCATCTTCCACCTTGACAAATCATAAAGAAGATGGCCGCTTTACCAGCAGCGCCACGCTTTCAATGTGGTGGGTGTGGGGAAACATGTCTACGGCACGCAGCCTCTCCACCCGGTATGCATCGCCGAGCAACGCTATATCCCTTGCCTGCGTTGCCGAATTGCAGCTTACATAGACGATCCTGCCGGGCAGCAACTCTGCCAGCCTCTCCACCACATCGCCATGCATGCCAGTACGCGGCGGATCGGTTACAACGGTATCGGGCCGGCCATTTTCTACAGTAAATGCCTGGGTCAGCAACTCCCTTATATCACCCGCGTGAAAAGTGGCATTGTCAATATTGTTCATCTCCGCATTCAGCCGTGCATCCTGAACCGCCTCATCAACATACTCGAGTCCGCGCACCATGCCGCAATGCCCCGCAAGGAACGCAGCAATGGTTCCGGTACCGGTATAGAGGTCATATATGGTTTCATGCTTTCGCGGAAGGGCATACTCCTTCACTATCCCGTAAAGCTGGCGGGCCTGGACGGGATTGGTCTGGTAAAACGATTTGGGGCCCACCCTGAACTTCAGTCCCTCCATCTCCTCCGTTATATGATCCCTGCCTCTGTACAGGTGCACATCGAGGTCGTATATGGTGTCGTTGGCCTTCGGGTTTATGACGTACATCAGCGAGGTGATGCCGGGAAATCTGCCGGCCGTAAACTCCAGCAACCGTTCAATCTCCTCCCCGTCGTCTTTGAAAAAAACCACGATAACCATAACCTCCCCTGTCGTGCTGGTCCGTATAATCAGCGTCCGCAAAAAACCCTCCTGCCTAACCAGGTCGAAAAATTCAATATTGCGCTCAATGGCATAATCCCTGATTGCCCGCCTGATATCGTTCGACGGATCAGGCTGCAGCCAGCACCTGTCAATATCGAGCACTTTGTCAAACCTGCCGGGTATATGAAAACCGGCGCCCCTCAACTCTTTGAAGCTTTCGCCCGACGACACCTCATCTTCGGTCAGCCATCTCCTTGATGTAAAGGTAAACTCCAGTTTGTTCCTGTAAAACTCCGTTTCAGGAGCAGCCGTGATGGGCTCCGGCTCGGGAAAGTCAAGCTTGCCTATCCGGCTGAAATGGTCGGTTACCTGCTGCTGTTTCGCCTCAAGCTGCAGCTCATATGACAGGTGCTGCCACTTGCAGCCGCCGCAGATGCCGAAATGTTCACAAACGGGTTCGGTACGGTGGGGGGACCTCCCGTGAAATCTGACAATCCTCCCCTCAAGGTAGCTCCTCCTCTTTTTAGTAACCTGCACATCGGCAACATCGCCCGGGGCAGCGAAAGGCACGAACACCACCCTGTCGTCATACCTGGTAATGGCCTTGCCCTCGGCAGCTATACCGGTTATCGGAATCTTTTCAAGAAGAGGCAGCGGTCTCTTTTTTCTCACTTCTGAAATTTTGGTGCAAAGTTAGCACAATCGGCGAATACTTCCGCACCGGTGAAATAGCGCCCGCGGGCAAAGTATTTATCCAGTCAATTCGTATCTTTACGCCCCTGAAGAGAATTGTTTATGATCACGGTAAACCAGGTTGCAGTAAATTTCGGGGGTTTTGAGCTGTTCGGCAGCATCTCCCTGCAGATAAACAGGAGAGACAGGATAGGCCTTGTGGGTCGCAACGGTGCCGGAAAAACAACCCTTCTGAAAATTATCGGGCGTCAGCTTACACCCGATCAGGGCGAGGTGGTGGTTCCCGACGGTATATGCACCGGGTACCTGCCGCAGCAAATGGTGCACAGGGACGGCAGGACTGTCTTTGAAGAGGCGATTTCAGCCTTTGAAGAGGTGCTGAGGCTGGAAAGGGAGATGAAACAGATCAACGGACAACTTGCCTCACGTGATGATCACAACTCAGAAGAGTATATGGGGCTTATCAGCCGGCTGGCCGAAAAAACTGAAAGGTACCAGCTCATAGGGGGAGGCAACATCCATGCCGATGTGGAGCAGACGCTGCGGGGACTGGGTTTTGCAGAGACCGATTTCAGCAGGCCGACCAAAGAGTTCAGCGGCGGCTGGAGAATGCGCATCGAGCTTGCCAAACTACTCCTTCAGAAACCGGAGGTGCTGCTGCTTGACGAGCCTACAAACCACCTTGACATAGAATCGATACAGTGGCTGGAGGAGTTTCTCTCCGCCTACCCGGGAGCGGTGGTGATGATATCGCACGACAGGGCCTTTCTCGACCGGGTGACTGACCGGACCATCGAAATATCGCTGGGAAGGATATACGACTACAACGCCCCCTACTCCAAATATGTTGAGCTGCGAAGGGAACGCCGTGAACAGCAGCTGGCGGCATACCGCAACCAGCAGAAGATGATCTCCGACACCGAAAAGTTTATCGACCGGTTCAGGTACAAAGCCACCAAGGCGGTGCAGGTGCAGTCGCGCATCAAACAACTGCAAAAACTCGATATCATCGAGATCGACCAGGAAGATACCGCCACCATGAACGTGCGCTTTGCCCCTGCCCCGAGGGCCGGGAGCATCGTTGCCGAGATTAAGGGGATCTGCAAGCGGTATGGTAGCCAAACGGTGTTTGAAAAAGTGAACATGGTTATAGAAAGGGGAGAAAAGATTGCCTTTGTAGGACGTAACGGAGAGGGCAAGACCACCCTTTCGCGTATCCTGGTAGGCGAAATCCCATTTGAGGGAGAACTCAAAATGGGACACAACGTACGTACAGGCTATTTTGCGCAGAACCAGGACGAACTGCTGGATGAGGAAAAAACGGTTTTCCAGACCATAGACGATATTGCCGTGGGCGACATCAGGACCAGGATCAGGGGAATACTGGGTGCTTTTCTGTTCAGCGGCGAGGATGCTGACAAAAAGGTGAAGGTACTCTCGGGCGGTGAACGTTCGCGGCTGGCAATAGCCAAACTGCTACTCGAGCCATATAACCTGCTGGTACTCGATGAGCCTACAAACCACCTCGACATGCATTCGAAGGATGTGCTGAAGCAGGCTCTGCTGAATTATGACGGCACCCTGGTGCTGGTGTCGCACGACAGGGAGTTCCTGGACGGACTGGCAAATAAGGTTTACGAATTCAGCAACAGAGGGGTAAGGGAGAATATCGGCGGCATATGGGACTTCCTGAGAAAAAAACGACTCGAGTCGCTCGATGCGCTGGGCTCTCCCCAACAGGTGCAGTCCTCTCCGCCAAAAGAAAAGCCTGCTGGCGACGGCAAGATCTCCTGGCAGAAGAAGAAAGAGAAAGAGAGGGAGGTCAGGAAGCTTGAAAACCAGGTAAGGCGCATCGAGAATACCATAAACGAGCTGGAAAAGGAGATCGCTGAGATGGACGAGCTGCTTGCCGCGCCGGACAAGGAGACGCTGATGCAGCTCGAACAGGACTTTTTTTCCCGCTATGAAAGGAAGAAAGAAAAGCTGGCCGGTGAGATGGAGCGGTGGGAAAAGCTTGCCGGCAAACTGGAAAATATGAGCTGATGAGAAAAGATATCATATTCGGAATAAGGCCTGTAATTGAGGCCGTTGAGGCCGGCAGGGAGATCGACAGGGTCTTCCTGCGTAACGGACTGCAGGGCTCACTGGCACAATCGCTCCTGAACCTCCTGCGGCAGAGGGAGGTGCCCTTCCAGTTTGTCCCGGTCGAAAAACTGAACAGGATAAGCAGGATAAACCACCAGGGTGTGATAGCCATGATCTCGGCAATCACCTGGTATGACGTTGCGCAGATAATCCCTGCCCTTTATGAAAATGGTGAAACTCCTTTCCTGCTGGTGCTTGACGGCATTACCGACGTCAGGAATTTCGGCGCTGTTGCACGCACCGCCCTGTGCGGGGGGGTGCATGCAATCGTGGTCCCGGCCAAAGGCAGTGCCATGGCAGGCCCCGATGCAATCAAGACCTCCGCGGGGGCACTTCATACCATTCCCGTGTGCCGCGCCCAAAGCCTGCCGGAAGCGGTAAGGTTTTTGAAGGAGAGCGGACTGAAAATAATCGCAGCAACGGAGAAGGCTGAAATCCTTTACCATGAAGCCGGGATGGGCGGACCGGCAGCGCTGGTGATGGGCTCAGAGGAGAAAGGAATATCGCCTGCTGTTCTGGAGCTCGCCGACATGACCGTTAAGATACCTGTCTCGGGTCCGGTCAAATCACTGAATGTTTCTGCAGCAGCAGCCGTGCTGATCTACGAGATTGCCAGGCAGCGGGGCTGAGCTGATATACCTCTCTATTGTCAGGCTGTCATTTCCATTAAGCCGTGTTTAATTATGCATTAAACACTCAGGGGCAAAACTGTCACGGCCCGGTCGAACGTTCTCTTCCCCGAAAGGGAAAACCTGGTGAAAAGCATGCTTCAGTTTGCAAGCTTCCTGAAATCTTCGCCGGTGGGGTTCTGGAACACCCTCAGCCCGAATTCGGGTATGACCGACAGGATATGGTCCATAATATCGGCCTGCAGGGACTCGTAAACAGGCCAGGACTGCTCCTTGCTGAACACCATTATCTCAATCGGGATGCCTGCGGGGCCGGGCTGCAGGTGCCTTATCACGAAGGTCATGTCCTGGTGTATCCTGGCATGGTTGCGCAGGTAAAGTTCGATATACTTGCGGAACACCCCTATGTTTGTCTGCCGCCTTTTGTTTACAACAACTGCTTCGTCAATATCATGCTCCTCGTTGTACCTTCGCATCTCCTCCTCCTTGTCGGCGATATACTTTGAAAGCACCTTGATGCGGCTGAACTTGTCGATCATCTCGGGGGTGCAGAAGGAAACGGACTTCATGTCGATGCTGATGGAGCGCTTGATCCTCCTGCCACCAGACTCTGACATTCCGCGCCAGTTGTAGAACGATTCCCTCACAAGGGCCGATGTGGGTATGGTGGTTATGGTCTTGTCCCAGTTCCTCACCTTGACAGTGTTGAGGGTGATCTCAAAAACATCGCCGTCGGCATTGCGGCTGGGCATCTCTATCCAGTCACCCACCTTCACCATGTTGTTTGCCGAAAGCTGGATGCTGGCAACAAAACCGAGGATGGTGTCCTGGAAAACCAGCATGAGCACGGCAGCCATGGCCCCCATCCCACCAAGGAATACCAGGGGTGATTTACCGATAAGTACTGACAGGATAAGTATGCCCCCAATAATGAACACCACAATCTTTGCAACCTGTATGTACCCCTTTATGTTGACATCCCTTGAGATGGGAAAGGTCAGGTATATCGCATGAAACACATTAAGCAAAGCATCAATGGCAAGCAGTCCGATAAGTATCATAACCACCGATATGACTGCCTGGAGGGTTTCTACAGCTCCGGGATAGGCGGCCAGGGCTACAGGTATCGTATAATAGAAAACCAGTGCCGGAGCATAGTTCGCCAGCCTGTCGAGCAGCTTCTGATCAACCAGGAAGTCATCCCACTTATTCTGGCTTTTCCTGATCCACCTTCGCAAATAGACCAGAATTAACTTTTTGGTTACGAAATTTGCCAGGTATGCCAGAAAAAAAATAACCATCACCACAATAGCGGTCTTTAGAAAAACGGCGTAATTTTCTGGTATACCCAGGCTCATGAACCAATCACGCAGTAATCCACCATTAAATACTGGCTCCATCTTATTACCGGTTTGCATAAATAGACTGATCAAATGTCAAAAAAATATTATCTACCGAAAGGCACATAGGGCAAAAGTAAACGTAATATAACTAAAATCCGCATCAACCGGATATATACTGTCAAAATTTCCTATAATATTTTGGGGAATATCCGATTTTAATATAGGTTTGGAAACATATTTATTTTTAAAGACCAAAGAGTGGAAAAGTATTCCGACAAAGCTATTCTCAGTGGTATAAAACAGAGAAAGGATAGTATTCTCGAATACCTTTACAAGGAATACTTTCCGCAAATCCAGCGTATCGTCCTTAAACATGGAGGAAATGAGCAGGACGCAAGAGATCTGTTCCAGGAAGGCCTCATCATAATATTCAACCGCCTGGTAAAGAATAATCTTGAGATCAAGTCATCATTTCACAACTATTTCATCGTTCTTTGCAGGTTTATATGGTTCAGGCAGAACAATATAAAAAAGGGACTGGTTTATGACAGCGTTGAAGGGGAAACTGATGCAACTGAAGCAATGGATGAGGCCGGTTCTGAAGGTGACCATGATACAGGCGACAGAGGAACCACCCGGTCAGTTGCAGATATAGCCGGGGAAAGGATAGGTGACAAGGAGTATAGTGAATACCTGGAAAATCAAAGCGAGAAGATCTATCAGCGGCATTACCGCAAACTGCCGGGTGACTGTAAAAGGGTTATCAGGATGTACTTCAGGAAAAAGCCATTCAAGGAGATAGCAAAAAAAATGAATTACACCAGCGAGGATTACGGCAGGAGAAAAAAATACCTCTGCATGCAGCAACTTATGAAAATGATCAATGAAGACCCCGAATATATTGAAATGAAGAAAAGGCAAAAACGGCAATAGTTCCCACAGGAACTTTTATCCCTGCCTTTTCACGAAAATGGGTCCCCACCACACTACTATGACGACAAGCAGGGAAAGTGCCAGGATGGTTGCAAAAGGGAAGATATGCCTGTAGGACCTGAAGAGCCGGCCGGGATCGCCTATGCAGACGTAGGCTCCCCAGAAATATGGATGAGCCTGCAGCTGGTCTGCATTGTTAAGAAAGTCAATCCTCGCCATCTGCAATGCTTCGTCTTTACGGTAACCCTTCATGAGGTACCGGTAAAAACCTACCATTATTTCTGCTCCTGATTTATCCTCTATCTCCCAGTGCGTCATTACTATTGACGGTACACCGGCGTAAAGAAACCCCCTGGCCAGGCTCATTACGCCTTCGCCGCGTCTCATTTCTCCATAACCACTCCGGCAAGAGCTCAGTACTGCAAGTCCAGCATTCAGTTCGAGGTTGTATATCTCATACGTGTTTAGCAGTCCGTCTTCATCTCCTGCTTCGGAGTCGGAGAAAACAAGCTTTGAGAACATTGGGTTATCATCATCTATCAATGTATGCATTGCAAAATGGAGAAGATCATATTCGCAGGAAATGCTTTTAAACTTTCCCTCCGTTGCTTCTTCATCCAGCAGCGCCCGCCCCTGCATAAGTCCGGCAATCCTCTCAGCCTCCTCCCGTGCACCTGGAAGCGGCACCAGTTTATCTCTGTAGTACTGCCTGCTGCCTGCAATATCTTCGCCGTATAATTCCTGATACTCGTAGGCAGGCGCCATGGCAAGAACCCTTCGCCTGGACAGTGATGACTTGACAAGGCTTTCCTGCCAGAGAGTAGCAGAATATGAGTAAGATACCGGCCTCTTTCTCAGGAGATAGGGAAGATTTCCGTAGTTATTGCTGCCAAGGCCGTCATCAGAAGTAAGCAGGAGCTCAAAAGGAAGATATGCCAACATTCCGTCAGGCACAATTATTAACCTCCGGTTTCCGGTAAATTCAGATACAGGTTCAAGGAGTGTATGGTAAAAGTAACGTGCAGATTGTGTAAAAGAAGTGAAATCATCAGATACGCTGCGGTCAAGGTTGCCACCGGCAAGAACCTCCATCATCTTTTGCAGATGGTGCTCAGCCATGTTGCCTGTGGGAACAGCCCAGAAGCGGGTATCGCTGTTTGTAACCCCGAATATGTATACCAGCGAATCATTATAGACATATGATACCAGGGCATCACGCGGACCAAGAGAGGAAGCCGCCTCTTCCATTGATATGACCTGTAGGTTATATTTCAGTGAGTAGTATTCAGGGTACTCATTTTCGAGGTGCATGATAAGCGTGCGCAACTCCCTTTCGAGTGTAAACAGCCTCTCCTGCCAGAGTGATATCCTCCCGGGGTTGGGTTCAGAAATCCTCTGCTCCTCATGTATCAGTTCTTTGTAGGCAGCAATGCGTTGCACAAGTGTACGTTCCTCAACGATAAGCTCTTCCGGCACACCTCCGAATGACCTTGCCTCAATATTTCTCAAAGCAGCAAGAAGTCCGGAGGCCTTACTCCTTTCTGAAAACCGGAATGCCTCCTCGAGAAACTGCTTTTCACCGGTCAGACTGTATAACTCACCACCCACATGAACAGCACCCATGAACACCATATGTTCATTCCCGGCGAGGATGATCCTGCTCTCCTCCGACAGGTAGCCGGTACGCATAGTCTCAATCAGATCAATCGCACATGTCAGTGCCGACAAGCTACTTTCCAGCATCTCCCTGCGGCGGCCTTCATATGACAACTGGTATAAAGCTCCCGCCTTGTGCCTGAGGCTTTGTACCCCTGTCTCTTCAGAATAGAGATGGTCGTCCTCCCCCGGGTTGTCTGAGGGATCGTCAGAGACAAAGGTGGTGCTGTTTGCCGTTATCGACTGCTGGTAATACTGCAGGGCAGCCTCCGGGTTGCCTGTAATCTCAAAATAGTACCCCATGTTGATAAGTATCCTGGATACGGTTGGCCCCTTATCTCCCTGGATAGCCCTGTATACATCGAGAGCACGTTGCAGTTTACTGTATCCCGCACCAGGATCATCCGTCATTTTAACCAGGAAAATTCCGTAATTCATCATGCTGTATGCGACATTGACATGATCATTTCCCCAGGTGTCAACCGCCGCCTTTTCTGCCATCCTGTAATAGTTGTCCGCTTCCTCCGTAATTCCCGCTGCCATAAAAGAGTTAGCAAGGTTAAGAAGCGGGAAAAACTTCTGGAGCGGATCTGACTCCCTTCTAATATCAATGGAGCGAAGGTAAAACTCCCTGGCCATGTCTAAATCCCCGGACCTTTCATAAGTTATTCCCTTGTTATTGTACAGAGCTCCTATATGGCGTTGCTGGTCATTAATCCTGAAGATGCGCAATGCATTCAAATAATAGGAGTTCGCCCTGGCATAATCTCCCATCTCCCTTAACAGGTTTGCCTGATTATGGTAAACAGCTCCCAGCCACTGGTGGTCGCTGCCCAAATGATTCACAGAGATATATGCGGCGGTGTCGTAATAGTGCATTGCATCGCTGCTGTTGTTAAGCCTCCTGCTTACCGCACCCAGGTTTGAATAAGTGGTCACCATGTCGGGTGACAGGGGGCCCGTCTCCTGTTTCTTTATCTGCAAAGACCTCCTGAAATAGTCCATTGCCAGCTCATAATTACCGGTGCTGTAGCTCTCTATTCCAAGAGTGTTGTATATACGGGCAGAATCGGATGCAGCCTCGCACTGGCTCATTGCAGTTGACGAAAAGGCAGAAACCGATGCCATCATGAACCCAACAATGAAACTTGTCATACGAACAGTAAATGTATCCCTGTTTCTATTTGCCAAATAACTGAACTGCATAGCTTTTTGAGCAATATTCGCAGTAAAAATAAACAATTCGGCCAATTATAAGATAAAAGGAGCATTTTTTCAATATTTTTTATCGCCTGAACCTGGAATTTTGCTCTTTAAGGGACAAAACAGGATGGAAACTCCTGCACCGGACCTGTAAAAATCAAAAAAAATATTTGTCTGACTAAACAGATGCCTGATTGATTTTTAATACAACTTGTTACAGAATAAGCCCTGAAAACTTTTTTTAAACCATTGTCACGTTTATTTAGATTTTGCACCTCATAGTAAAGACACCAGAGACCAGAAAACACAAAAAACCCAAAAGAATAATAATTTAACCTAAAATTTTACCACCATGAAAACCCAGGACTATTTCAACACCCAGCAGGACAAACTGAACATACATGAAATGAATGCCATACGCGGAGGATTTGGTGGAGGCGGAGTTACACAGTCGGTAGACGAGGACATCCTTCTTCACGACCCGGATCCGGATGACGACGATGACGACGATGATAAGGACGACTAACCAGCATAAAACCATTAACCTGACATTACCTAATACCTGAAACCATGAATACAAAAGACTTTTTCAGCGGACTTGACAACAGCAGCATGAACATATATGAAATGAATGCCATACGTGGAGGCTTTGGCGGGGGCGGAGTTACACAGTCGGTAGACGAGGACATCCTTCTTCACGACCCGGATCCGGATGACGACGATGACAATGACGATGACGATTAGATTTTCACTGGCACTGCCGGTTGTCGAACCGGACAAATTACAGTGTCTACTAGATAAACTGTAAAAAGTGCAATGCCTGGTATATATGCGCCGTGCAGGTGCCACCATCAGGAAGAAAGGTGGATTGCCGGGCTGCGGGTAGCAGTGCAGGGGATACCTGGAAACGGATGAACCGGAGTTACGTTTCCGTTCATATTCAAGTGATAATAGCAGTTTTGGAAAAAATAAAACCTAATTACATTAAACCTGAAATCATGAGCAGAAAAACTAAAAACGACAATCTCAGGCAGTATCGCCTGAACCGGCATTCGCTTAACATCATAAGAGGCGGTACCGAAAAAACCACCAAGAACGACAGTAAAAACAAGACTACTGTCAGAACTTGCGTGTGTGGTGTATGTATAATTTGCGATGACATACTCATACCCGATTAGATGATGGTGCCATGCTCTCAAGGCACTGGATACCAGTTATATAAAGAACATAATAAACATAAATACTTACTTATGAACAATCAAATTGACTATTCGGGACTTATAGACAAATACCTGAATAAAAAAATGGAGAAAGAGGAGCTTAGGTGGTTCACCAGGGAGATGAAAGCCTACCCGTCCCTCGCCGAGGAGGTGCGCTTGCAGAAGGAGATCGGGGAGGCAATTCTCAATGAGGAAACCCTTGCGTTCCGGGCCCAGATCAGCAGCCTTTTCGATAAGAAGACAAACGGAAATACCCGCGCAAAGAGCAAAAAGATACGGATACCCGGTACAGTAAGGGTTGCTGTTGCCTCACTGGCAGCGTTGGTGATGATGGGTGCAGGAATATGGTTTTACACCTACAGGACCATCGAGCCCGATAAACTTTTTGAAACGTACTATGAACCCTATGACGGGGTAATGAATGTACGTTCAGGGAACTCCGAAGTGGCCGGACTGCTGAGTGCGGCTATGCAAAAGTATGAACAGCGGGAATTTGAATCGGCGCTTCTACTGTTCGAAACAGTTCTGGCAAATGACAGGAATAATGTTACTTCCAGGTTTTATAGCGGTATTTCCTCTATGGAAACAGACCGTTTTAACAATGCGGAAATGTCTTTTAATGAAATCATTCAACATGAGGATAACCTTTTTATCGAGCATGCTGAGTGGTATCTGGGACTTTGCTACCTGAAAACCGGGAAGATAGAAGAGGCTGAACAACTGTTCTCGGCCATTGCCGGGAACGATGGCTACTATAGCAATCAGGCCAGACGTATAACCAGAAGGCTGTAATTAAAGCACTGTAAAAAAGCTTTGAACTTCAGAGCCGGAAGATAATTGCCTTGTGCAATTAAACCTTCCGGCTACAGTAGCCTGATTTTATAATAAGAGGAAAACAATGTACAAAGAAGTAGAAGAAGAGAACAGGAAGCTGGTGAACAAGATAGCCAGCCTGGAGGAAGATTTGGATACAATGCGGACCAGGATGCAGAACCTGCAATCAACAATATTGTCCAATATCAGCCATGATATAAGGACCCCCATGAATGCCATAGTGGGTTTTGCAAATCTGCTTATGGCGGAAAAACTTGATGAACAGGAAAAGCTCGAATGCCTCCAGCAGATCAATTCCAACAGCAACGACTTGCTTGAAATAGTCGACAATATGATCGATGCATCATTGCTTCAGAGCGGTGAGTTGGTCCTTTCGTCAGGAAAATGTTACCTGAATGAGCTTATGGATGAGCTGTACACTATGTGTCAGGAATTGTTCCATTTCAGGCAGAAAGAGTTGAGCATTGTTGTATCCAAGTCGGGTGATGATGAAATGTACGCACTGGCAGACCACAGACGTCTTAAACAGGTATTTAAAAACCTGATATACAATGCTTTAAAGTACACAGAAAAGGGTTATGTAAAATTCGGTTATACAATATCAGATGCCGGTAAAGCCGATTTTTTCGTAAAGGATACAGGTATCGGTATCAGCACCCTTGATGAAGAGGCCCTCTTCACACCTTTCAGAAGCAGGCTTCTGAGTGAAAACGGAAGCACCTCGAAAGGAGCGGGGCTGGGATTGTCGGTTTCGAAAAAGCTTATTGAACTTATGGGCGGTAATATGTGGCATGAAACATGCCCCGGCAACGGGACATGTTTCTATTTCTCCCTGCCCGGAAAAAAAATATCCTTTATCAAAAGAACAATTAAACAGATTAATTCAGCAGCAAAACGCAGCATAGCAAGTTTTCTCTGAAAAGATAAAAAAGACTGCCCGGCATTTCCTTCATTTATCCCGTATGAAAGGTTAGCACCCATCATAAGTGAAAAGGAAAGGGCAGTTTTTTTTCAATTCCCGGGGGCTTACCGGCCGGATAGTTTGTTTGATCTGATTTGCAGGCGTAATGGAAGGTCAATAAACAATATCAGCATTATTGCTGCTGCAATCAAAGACACAACAGGTACTGCCTGGATCTCAATCTTAATGGAAGGAAACAATCCGGCAATAATTCCAAAAAGTACTACCAGCTTGTTATATGCCAACTCCAGCCACGGCATCATCTGGGTGACCAGTAACGAAGAGGCCCCGGTCAGATAAAGAGCAATTATGCCGATTATTGAGACGGGAACCCACCACAATTCGATATAATCTCTTTCTGTAGTGTAAATGCCCGGTTCCGCAGTAACCTGATACATCACGCGCCGGGTAAAATCCTCGGAAACATCTTCCAGAGGGATTTTACGGAACATAAGCCTTATCAAATCATCTTCATTTTTTCTTTCCATTGCTTTGCTTATTATGCGCCGGCCCCGTCTGCCATAAGCTGGCTGATCTGGTCATGCAGCTTTTTTCTTGCACGGTAAAGTCTTACTTTTACATTAGATGCCGACATGTTCATTATAAGAGCTATATCATCAATACTACTATCTTCGTAATAATACAGGGTTATCATGGTCTGTTCTTCGCCAGGGAGACAACCCAGGGCATTCAGCAGGGCTGCCGTAAGATCGGCATCATCGGCAGCCGGATCCTCAACCGGCTGGCCGGTATGTTTAATGGCGCGGTCATCCAGCCGACCAGAAACCACTTCCCTTTTACTTTTTCGGTAATGGGAAACCGAAGTGTTATATACAATCCTGAACAACCATGTAGAGAACTTTGCACTTCGTTTAAACGAGCTGAGAGACCTGTATGCCTTTACAAATGAATCCTGTGCAACCTCTTCTGCATCTTCACGGCTGCCAACAATCCTTGCTGAAATGTTGAAGGCCATAGTCTTGTACCTGTCAACCAGTTCGGCGAAAGCAGAGGAATCTCCGTTAAGTACTTTATCTATGTAATAAATGTCATCCCTCTGTTTCATATTCAATGGTATGACGTTGATTCCACCCTGAGGTTACATGTATTTAAAACAAAAGTAATGCAAAAAATGGTTGAGCAATTTGTAACCGGCAGGAAAAAAAGGCGTCATACGGATGAATATTAATCAAAAAAAAATCAAACGTCATGGATCTAACACCCGTTTTAATACTTGGGGTAATATTCGGCTCAATTGTGATGCTGGTTTATCTCAATATAAGGAAGAAGGAGAGGATGGCACTTATTGAAAAAGGTGCAGATGCCTCAATATTTGCCTCAAAGCCTGAAACTTCGCCAACGCTCAAGTGGGGAATATTCCTGAGCGGTCTGGCGATAGGACTGCTGGTAGGTTACTTGCTGGAAACATATATACACATGCAGGCGGAAATTGCATATTTTTCAATGCTTTTTCTTTTCGGGGGTATAAGCCTGATAACCTATTACCTTATAGACAGGAAAAAGGGCTGATTGATAAAGTCCTGAATGATGTAAATAGGCCTTCCCGGTTTCCCGGAAGGCTTTTTTTATTTTTTTCCGGTAATTGCAATACCGAAAACCCGGATTTAATGAAACAGCCTTAAAAAAATATTATTTTTACCGGGCGGGGTTTTGCCTGCCAGGAGCAAGCCGCATTAACATTATACAAACAGTTATACATAATTGACTACCATGAAACATCTAAAACTATTTTCGCTTATGCTCGCATTTTCTCTTATTACAGGGGCTGAATCAGGATATTCGCAGGAATATGATAACGATCCTTTTATCTGGCTTGAAGAGGTGGAAAGTGAAAAAGCCCTTGAATGGGTGGAAGAAAAAAATAGCCAGAGTTTGGGTATTCTTAAGTCAGACAGGAGGTACGGGGACTTTTATGCTGAGAGCCTGGAAATACTTAACTCGCGCGAACGGATTGCTTCACCCTCGATAATAGGTGATTTTATTTACAACTTCTGGCAGGATGCCGAACATGTAAGAGGGATCTGGAGAAGAACGCCCAGGGAGAAATATCTGGCGGGTAACCCCGAGTGGGAGATCATTCTTGACATTGATGAAATGTCTGAAAAGGATGGCGCTAACTGGGTATTTGGAGGAGCAAGCGGGCTATACCCTGATTATAACAGCTTCATGGTGTCATTGTCACGAGGAGGCGGCGATGCAGTTGTCAGAAGAGAGTTTGACATGACCACCAAAACATTCATTGAAGATGGATTTTATATGCCGGAGGCAAAGGGAGGGCTGAGCTGGCTGGATGAAAACACACTTCTTATATCGACCGACCTGGGAGAGGAGACCATGACAACTTCAGGATATCCAAGGCAGATAAGGATCTGGAAAAGGGGAATGGCCCTTGAAGATGCCCCGGTTCTCTTTGAGGGTGAAAAGGAGGATGTTTCATCATACGGGTTCGTGATCAACAAAAATGAAAGGAAATATGTACTGTTCGGCAGAGGGATCACCTTCTACACTTCCGAATATTTTGCATACGAAAATGGAGAAGTTATCAGACTGGATATCCCTGAAGATGCTAACCTTGTGAACATATTGAATAACCAGGTAATCATAGATCTGAAGTCGGACTGGCAGGTGGGCAACCAGCTTTTCAGACAGGGATCGCTGGTAAGTGTATCATACGAAGACCTGCTCAACAACAGGCATGATCTTACACTTATTGTTGAGCCTGATGAAAGGTCCGGCGTAAGATCTGTGTCTGCCAGCTACAGTAGGCTTATAGTTAATATGCTCAATAATGTCAGTAGTGAACTCTATATATATGACTATGAAAATGGTAGCTGGAATGCAACCAGGGTTGATGCACCTGATTACGGATCAATCTCGACAGGATCTGTCTCAAATTTCAATGACGACTATTTTTTCTGGTACCAGAATTTTCTGACCCCATCATCTCTCTATTATGCCAATGCTGCCGATAACAATGTAAAGCTCCTCCAGTCCCTGCCTGCATTTTTTGATGCCGGCAACCTGAAAGTATGGCAGCATGAAGCAAGATCTGCAGATGGCACATTGATACCCTATTTTGTTGTGGGCCGTGAAGACATGGAGTTAAACGGCAAAAACCCCACTCTCCTCTATGCCTATGGGGGATTTGAAATTTCAATGCTTCCCTCCTACTCTGCTGTTACCGGCAAGCTATGGCTTGAGAGGGGTGGAGTATATGTACTTGCCAATATCAGGGGAGGAGGTGAATTTGGTCCCGGGTGGCACCAGTCCGGGCTCAAAGAGAACAGGCAGAAGGTCTTTGATGATTTCCATTCTGTAGCTGAAGATATTATAAAAAGAGGCATCACCTCGGGCAGGCATCTTGGCATCCAGGGCGGCAGCAACGGGGGCCTGCTGGTAGGAGTCGCATTTACCCAGCGGCCTGATCTGTACAACGCTGTAATCTGCCAGGTGCCTCTTCTTGACATGAAACGCTACAACAAGCTGCTTGCAGGAGCATCGTGGATGGGTGAATACGGAAATCCCGACATACCTGAAGAGTGGGAGTTCATCAAAGAATACTCTCCTTACCATAACATTGAGCCCGGCAGGGATTACCCGGTGGTGTTTTTTACCACATCGACAAGAGATGACAGGGTGCATCCCGGACATGCCAGGAAAATGGTAGCCAAAATGGAGGATATGGGCTACAGGGTTTACTATTTTGAGAATACCGAAGGCGGGCACGCCGGAGCATCTACAAATGAGCAGAGGGCAAGAGGTTCAGCTCTCAATTTTACATACCTCAAAAAGAAACTCACTGGCCAGTAAGGAAAAGTGTCGCCGGACACCTTTCCAGATACCTCCACACTTCATAACTTATAAGATCGGACTACATACAGCATGATTTTCATAATTGGGCAGGATGCTTGTAATAATGGTTAATTCGCACTATATTGCATGAAAATTTCATAAATATCAACTAACCCAAACTAAAACATAATGTTATGAAAAGATCACTTCTCAGGTTTACCGGTTTATTTATCATTTCTTTTCTATTCCTGGCAACCGCGGTCAAAGCCGGGGATCCACTTGCTGGTGAGTGGGCCTTTTCAGTAACCCAGGCCCCCTGGGAGTACAGCAAGGGCAAAATATTGATCGACACGGATGAAGATGGCCTTCCTGTTGGAAAGATAGTATTTGACAGCGGCATAGAGGTAAGAATAGCCAGAATAACGCAGGAGGAAAATAAGGTAACCATG
>SLMM01000190.1 GCA_007133565.1 Bacteroidales bacterium | reverse complement strand
CCGTCATCGTTTATAAGTGTCGATTTCTGATCTTTAAACACCCGCTCTTCTTCAATATTGATCAGCGACATTCCCAGGGAGTTTTCAGGAATCAGGAGTCCTTCCTCAGATGCAATACCTGTTATATATATACGTGTAACAACAGAATCATTCATTTGAGTTTTGAGTTCCAGAAATTCATTCAACTCGTGGGCCAGAAACTGTAATGATGAGTGTATCATATACAACAGATTCTAATTTTACGGGACTTCCGGAAAGAGTTAGTGGCTTCCTTAAAAATACAACCCGGGTACCATCAGTCAGGTCTCCACTAATTAAGTCTAAATAAAAATTTAGAAATATAAAGATATACTAATTTTTAGATACGAGTCAAGTAAAATTCAATATTTTTTTCATTTTTTTGAAAAAAACTTCACCGTGTGAAAGCTGGGCTTACATGGATTTCATGATGCATGTTGCTGTATGTGAGGTTTTTCGTGGTTGAGAAGGGCAGGCTGCTCTTCAGGCACGACCACCGTCATGATGACGGCACACCCGAAGAAATAACCATGTACGGCGCGTAAGGCGATGGTAAAGGCACTGCGCTCATACAGGATTATATCGGCGGCGATGACAACTGCAACTTGATTCCCCGCTCATGCAATGCCGTTTGGAAGTTTGAGCTTTCTGAGGATCCCCGGTCTTACAACTATATGTTGTTATACAATGAGGAATTGCTCTTCAAGGCCAGGTTTGACCCTGAAAACCCGGTTGGTCAGTTATAGGATTGAGGTCCAGTTTCGAGGCCTGACAGAGTTCTGATCTGACCTGTATAGCCTGGAAATCCCCGGAAAGGTTTTTTGTTTTGGTAGTAATACCGGAATTGATAATTTGCATATCCGTCTAACGGAAGATGCAGAAATAATTGGATATTGTGTAATAGTTCCACATTTCGATACCACAGTGCTTTTTTGTTGATAATGTTGTTCAGGATACCAATGGGATTTTTTTGAGTGTGCTTATCTCGCAACTATTTGTAATTATTAAACACACCTTTGTAATTGTTTCCCGGAAGGTATATTCAAGGTCCGGATGCCCTCCGGCATCTTGGTAAAGAAGTTAAAAGGTTTGGCAAACAGGGTTTTATTATAGCTGATCCTTTCGTGAACGACGAACTATTACCAGGTTATCTGCCTGAAATCAAGAAGGAGGCAGGTATTGCCACCGAAAGTTTAAAAGGAGAGTGTTCCGATAAGGAGATCCAGCGCCTTATGAAACTGGTACAAGATAACAAGTCAGATGTTGTGATCGGATTCGGTGGCGGAAAAACCATTGACACGGCAAAAGCTGTGGCTCATGAGACTAAAAAACCAATGATCATCATTCCGAGTATTGCATCCACTGATGCCCCTTGCAGTGCGCTCTCTGTAATCTATACCGAGGGCGGGGAAGTTGACCGATATCTTTTCCTGCTAAAAAACCCGGAGGTGGTGATTGTTGACACACAGATCGTGGCCAATTCTCCTACCCGTTTCCTGATTGCAGGTAGGGGTGACGCCCTGGCTACATGGTTTGAAGCAGAATCATGAATGAAAGCCTATTCACCGAATATGTCAGGGAACCACGGATCAATGACGGCTTTCCACTTGGCTAATCTGTGCTTTGAGACCCTTATGGAATACGGGAAAGCAGCCAAAGTGAGTTGCGATGCCGGGGTAACTTCTCAGGCACTTGAAAATGTAGTGGAAGCAAATACGCTGTTAAGCGGACTCGGATTTGAGAGCGGCGGTTTGGCCACTGCCCATTCGATCCATAACGGACTTACTGTGCTTAAGCCAACACACGATTACTACCATGGAGAAAAAGTGGCCGTCGGAACATTGGCTTCCTTATTTCTGACAGGCAAGCCGACTGAACTGATCAATCAGGTGTATGGATTCTGTGCCGGTATTGGTTTGCCCGTCACCCTTGAGCAGATTGGTTTGAAGGACGTATCGGATGATGATCTCCGGAAAGTAGCTGAAGCCGCGGTCAAGGAGGGAGAGACCATCCACAACGAAGCTTTGCCGGTTTCGGCCATGGCTGTATTTGCCTCACTAAAGATGGCAGATGAGTACGGAAAGGATTTCTGTGAATAGAGAGAAAAATATAACGGGGTAATTTCATTGCTGCCCACTTGTGATGCGACAACTTGATGTGTCCAGTAACCATGAATAATATCCCCATTTTAACTACCTTCTCTTACAGTCGCCAGGTATTCCATCTTTTCTGCATACTTCTTTTTCAGGTCGCTAAAATCAAGGATCAATAGGGTGTTCTCCTTTAGCCTGTCACTGGCTAAAGACAAAATGCTTTGCTGTAACCTATCCAATATCTTGGGCTTTTTTAACTACCTGCCAAATCTTTCTTCGATCTTCTTCAGTGATAATAAGATTTCTGAAGGATTTACCTATATCATGAGGTATTCCGGGGTAAGTCCAACAGCTGCATGCTCCATTCTATGGCGAACTGCTTTTCAAGGCCAGTTTTGACCTTGAATTATCAAACATCAGAAACAAGCTTGTCAAAATCTTCAACATCAACAGCCTCTGATGTAGTAAAGGCAATTCCTGTCGATTTAGCAAGCGCGAGGGAAAATTTCAATGCCTCCTCTGTGCCGGGAAGCGTCGCAATCATAACCAGGTCCTTTTCACCAAGTAATGCATGTATTGATTTGATCTCCCCGCCAAACTTCTGAATCAGTTTGTGGGTTTTTTCCGTTCTGCCGGGGCCCATATCTTTAAAGGCTTCGCCAGAATACTTTCCAAACAAAAAATAAGTTGCCATAATTTAACCTCCTTAATTAAGTGTTATTGAACTGGTAACCGGATGGTAAGTTAATGAAAAAAAAGCCTTTTTTCAAGTTACAAATGACTACCGGTCCATAGGTGTGTTGCATACGCATATTCAGGATTTGCTATATTTAGGCCTTAAT
>SLMM01000127.1 GCA_007133565.1 Bacteroidales bacterium | reverse complement strand
TGCAGCTAATCTGCGAGGCCTACCAGATAATGAAGGATGTGCTCGGGATGACCGCCGGCGAAATGCACGAGGTATTCAAGGCATGGAACGACGGCGAGCTCGACAGCTACCTGATAGAGATCACCCGTGATATCCTGGCATACAAGGATGAGGACGGCGAGCCAATGGTGGACAAGATACTCGACACAGCGGGACAGAAGGGTACCGGGAAGTGGACCGGTATTACGGCGCTTGAACTGGGAGTGCCGCTTACACTTATAGGCGAGTCGGTTTTCTCGAGGTGCCTTTCGGCCCAAAAGAACGAAAGGGTTGAGGCCTCTAAGGTACTTAAGGGGCCGGAGCCGGTGTTTACGGGCGACCGTGTGGAGTTTGTAGAGGACCTGAGGCAGGCTCTCTACGCATCCAAGATGGTTTCATACGCCCAGGGTTACGTGCTGATGCGTGAGGCGGCGCAGGAGTATGGATGGGACCTTAACAACGGTGGGATTGCTATGATGTGGAGAGGAGGCTGTATTATCCGCTCTGTGTTTTTGGGCAAGATAAAGGAGGCATTTGACAGGGATCCACAACTGAAAAACCTGCTGCTCGACCCCTTCTTCAGGGATACAGTACAACGTGCTCAGGAAAGCTGGCGCAAGGTGGTTGCCATAGCTGTGACCAACGGCATACCGGTGCCGGCCCTGAGCTCGGCCCTTGGTTATTACGACGGCTACAGGTGCGAAAGGCTGCCTGCCAACCTGCTGCAGGCTCAGCGCGACTATTTCGGGGCGCATACCTATGAGAGAATCGACAAGCCGAGGGGCGAGTTTTTCCATACCAACTGGACCGGCAGGGGAGGCACGACAGCTTCGTCAACCTATAACGTCTGATAACCGGATTTCCGGCCTGGGTAATGCGGGGCCTCGCCTGGCAATACAGGGCAATTGTGACCATTGTCCTTCCCGGCGGCGTAGCCCGGACAAACATCAGGCTGTCGAAATAAAGTATCAGATAATCTGCCGGTTATAATAACCCGGGGCATTAAATTGTGCCCCGTTACGATCATTTACATAAATTATTATAAATTTACGCCGGCTCAGAAAAACAGGTTTCTTTTATAATAACTTCAATATTAATATCATGTCGGAAAAAATCCTTAACAGAGTGAAACCCGGTGTTGTTACCGGTGATGATGTAAAAACGGTTTTCAGCATTGCAAAGGCAGGAAATTATGCCTTGCCGGCTGTTAACGTGGTAAGTACAAACTCGGTGAATGCGGTGCTCGAGGCAGCAAGGGAGGTCAACTCTCCTGTCATTATCCAGTTCTCAAACGGAGGTGCTTCATTTTATGCCGGAAAAGGTCTCTCGAATGACGGCCAGCAGTCCGGTATAGCCGGTGCTATTTCAGGCGCAAAGCATATTCATCACATGTCAGAACTTTACGGAGTTCCTGTTATCCTTCATACCGACCATGCAGCAAGAAAGCTACTGCCATGGATTGACGGACTTCTCGATTATGGCGAGAGGCACTACCAGAGATACGGGAAGCCTCTTTACAGCTCACATATGCTTGACCTTTCGGAGGAACCTCTCGAAGAAAACATCGAAACATGCAAGCAGTACCTCGAGCGCATGACCAAAATGGGCATGACTCTTGAGATCGAGCTTGGTGTTACCGGCGGTGAAGAGGATGGTGTTGACAATACCGACATAGACAATTCACTGCTCTATACACAGCCCGAAGAGGTTGAATATGCCTATGCCGAGCTTATCAAGGTCAGTCCAAACTTTACCGTTGCCGCATCATTCGGGAATGTTCACGGCGTATACAAGCCGGGTAATGTGAAACTCACACCCGGGATTCTGCTAAACTCGCAGAAGCATATCCAGGAAAAGCACGGGACAGGGCCCAATCCGGTTGACTTCGTATTCCACGGAGGATCAGGTTCAAGCCAGGAAGAGATAAGGGAGGCGATAAGCTACGGTGTTATCAAGATGAACATCGACACCGATACCCAATGGGCATTCTGGGATGGCATCCGCCGGTATGAAAAGGCAAACCATGACTACCTTCAGGGCCAGATCGGCAACCCCGAGGGAGAAGACAAGCCCAATAAGAAGAAGTACGACCCGCGTGTATGGCTTCGCGAAGGTGAGAAGGCAATGATCGAAAGGCTGAAGGTCGCCTTCGACGACCTGAACTGCGTCAACAGGCTGTAGTGCTGCACCAGTCCGCGCAGGACCTCGTGGCGAAGCGGACAGGCTGCGTTGCCGAAACGTGACCATGCAGCGATACGTTATATTTAACACAGTTATATGTGGGATAAGAATTTTGAACCGGGGCCTTGAGCGCCCCGGTTTTATATTGCCAAAATTAAGATTACTTTTGCAGGTATTTTTACCGGACTACCAGTAGTTTATAGATGCAGGATATTAGGAATATAGCTATTATTGCCCATGTTGATCACGGCAAGACTACACTGGTCGACAGAATTCTTCACCAGGTGAAATTGTTCAGGGAGAACCAGGATGTTGGAGAGCTGATACTTGACTCGAACGATCTCGAAAGGGAAAGAGGGATCACAATTCTTTCGAAAAATGTATCGGTCAGGTACAAAGGCACCAAGATCAACATTATCGATACACCGGGCCACTCAGATTTCGGCGGCGAAGTTGAGAGGGTACTCAATATGGCAGATGCCGTATTGCTGCTGGTCGACGCTTTTGAGGGGCCTATGCCCCAGACCCGCTTTGTATTGCAGAAGGCGCTTGAGCTTAATCTTAAGCCGGTCGTGGTGATCAACAAGGTTGATAAACCGAACTGCCATCCTGATGATGTACTTGAGGCTGTCTATGAGCTGATGTTCAGTCTTGATGCCACAGAAGAGCAGCTTGAGTTTCCCGCTGTTTTCGGTTCTTCCAAGGAGGGCTGGATGTCGGGCGACTGGAGGAAGCCGGCCAGCGATATAATTTTCCTGCTTGACACAATCCTTGATTATGT
>SLMM01000023.1 GCA_007133565.1 Bacteroidales bacterium | reverse complement strand
TGACCCAAGACGGGGAAGGTTTGGGAGAATTTACCAGCGAACTTACCGGCCTTAATCCCGGTACAATTTACTATGTCCGCGCCTGGGCCACCAACAGCGAGGGAACGGCTTACGGCCACCTGGAAAACTTCACAACTGAAGGTGAGCTCCCCACCGGTGAAACTTATGAGGTTACGGAAATAACATCCACTTCAGCCACCTCCGGCGGCAGGATCATAGATGACGGTGGAGTTGAAGTTACCGCCCGCGGTGTTGTATGGAACACCTCTGAAGATCCTACGGTTGATGATAATGAGGGAATGACCGAAGATGAAGGCGAGAGGGAGTTTATAAGCGAGCTTACCGGACTGACTCCCGGGACAACTTACTATGTACGCGCATATGCCACTAATGCGGTAGGAACGGCCTACTTCGACCAGTTTAAGTTTGAAACTCACATAGGAGATCCTCCCTCAGTAAGCACCCGAAATGTTGACAATATTACACATAATTCTGCCGTCTCCGGAGGTGATGTTGCGGATGATGGTGGTTTGGAGGTTACTGCACGGGGTGTTGTCTGGAGTATGGTGGAGTATCCCACGGTTGAACAATATGACGGAATGACCGATGAGGGTGGGGGAACCGGGCAGTACACAAGCGAAATTACAAGTCTATATGGTCAGACAACATATTATGTGCGTGCATATGCTGAGAATTCAGCTGGTATAGCGTATGGCGAGCAGCTCAGTTTTGAGACCTATTACGGTTTTGTGCAGGATATAGATGAGAACATTTATTACACTGTTATGATCGGCGAACAGGAGTGGATGGTAACTAATCTGAGGACAACTACCCTGAATGAAGGAACACCAATTGATGAGGTAACTGACCACGGTGCCTGGGCTGAATACGGGGAGCCTGCTTACTGCTGGTATGAAAACGAGGGAGAAAAGCTTGCAGATGTCTACGGTGCACTTTATAACTTTTATACGGTGGAGACGGGTGATCTTTGCCCCGATGGCTGGCGGGTTCCTTTGGAAGATGACTGGGAGGAGCTGATTGATTATGTTGGAGGACAATCTATTGCCGGTGGCCAACTTATGGATACCCAATACTGGAAAGACTTGCCCGAAACGGTTACCAATGAATATCGCTTTTCTGCGAGGCCGGGGGGCATGCGGCATAATACAGATAACTTTCTGCACCTAACTGAACATGGCTTTTGGTGGGCATATGGCTATATGCCTGATGTAGGGCCTCGTTTTTATTGGATAAACTACGAGTTTGAAGATATTGTAACCAATGGCCTTGAAGAAAATTTCGGATTTTCGGTACGGTGTGTGAAGGGAGATCCTCCGAAAGATCCTCCTTTGCATATTATGAAATAATAATAACCGGGTAAATAAGCCGTTTAACATCATATCATAAGGTAATATGAGAAAGGCGGCGAAAGTAATATTGTTTATTCCCGCGGCGGTATTGATATTTTTTATCTTCCTGATCCTGGCTGTCCGTTTAGGAGCATTCGGCCGTTTGCCCGGTGAGGAGGAGCTGAGAAGTTACCGGGGCGCAACTGCCTCGCTTGTCCTTTCAGAGGATGGCAGGATCATAGGCAGGTATTTTCATCAAAACCGCACCAATGTCAGCTATAACCATTTGCCGCAGCACCTGGTCGGGGCGCTGGTAGCTACCGAAGATGCGAGGTTTTACCGGCACAGGGGGATCGACGCAAGGAGCCTGGCAAGGGTTGCACTGAGAAGTGTTATACTTAACGATCCCGGCTCAGGTGGCGGAAGTACAATATCGCAGCAGCTTGCCAAAAACATATTCGGAAGGGAACGGCGCGGACTTCTTTCATTGCCGGTGAACAAGGTCAGGGAGTCCCTCATTGCCCTGCGTCTCGAGAGGTTATATACCAAGGAGGAGATACTTACACTTTATCTCAACACTGTCCCATTCGGGGAGAATGTTTACGGTATTGAGGCCGCTTCAAGGCGTTATTTTGATAAGGGCACGGAACATCTCACTGTTGACGAATCTGCGATGCTTGTCGGAATGCTCGCTGCAAACACCCTTTACAATCCCCGCCTCTTCCCCGAAAGGGCATTAAGAAGGAGAAACATCGTGATCAGCAGGATGGAGGGCCAGGGCTACCTGCAGCCCGAAGAGGCCGATTCGATTACCAGCCTGCCCCTGGCACTGGACTATGTAAACCTTGAAGCTGCAAATCCGGCCGGATACTTCCTGGTACAGGTACGCCGTGAAGCTGAGAGTATACTTGAAGGTGTATACGACGCAACGGGCAGGCGCTGGAAACTCGAGGAGGACGGACTGCTAATCAATACAACCCTTAATCAACGTCTTCAGAATCATGCCGTAAAGTCATTCCACCGTCACCTGCCTCCATTGCAGGAGATATTGAGGAGCCACTATTCTACCAGGGCAGGTGAGATGCTTCTTAATGATATAGCACAGCGGGAAATACAGCGTCTCAATCTGACAGAACGCGCTTCTGATACTGTCTTTATGAGGGTTTTTGACTGGGAGGGCTCATATAACAGCTCCATTACGGTATACGACAGCCTGCTCCAGGCTCTTACACTGCTTCATGCCGGTATGATGGCCATGGATCCGCTTACCGGTGCTGTAAGGATGTATTTGGGAGGTATAGATCATCATACACAGCCGTTTGACCAGGTAACAGCCCGCAGGCAGATGGCATCGGCATTCAAGCCGGTACTTTATGCCACCGCCCTTGAAATGGGTATCAGGCCATGCAAATACTACGACAACGATTCCATTGTGGTAGAAGACTATGATAACTGGACACCTGTAAATTACAGCCGTGAGTATGGGGGGCAATATTCAATGGCGGGGGCCCTTGCAGCTTCGATGAACATTCCGACCTTCAATCTCTTCCTTGAGGTGGGGTACGATGATGTGGAGCACATGTGGGATGAGATGGGTTTCAGCTTCCCGCTCGCAAAAACGCCGGCACTTGCCCTGGGAACAGCGGAAGCCAGCATCCGTGAGGCAGCCGTTGCATACGCGGTTTTTGCGAACGGGGGCTACCGGGTTGAACCCTATACCATAGTGTCTATTCAAGCTCCCGACGGGGAGGTAATATACCACCGTGAACAATCCGTTACCGCCAACAGGATCCTTTCAGGGCAGTCCGTCATACTCATGAATGCCATGCTGCAGAAGGCCGTCAACGAGGGAACGGGCGCCACAATGAGATCAGCATACGGGGTAACCCTGCCTCTTGCCGGAAAGACCGGCACATCTCAGAATCATGCTGATGCCTGGTTTGCAGCATACAACCCATCCCTGGTCATAGTGAGCCGGGCCGGGTCTTCCACCCGGGCTGTACATTTTGTCCACGGTGCCCACGGATCAGGTGCGGCGCTTGCCCTGCCCCTGGTTGCACATACAATGCGGGCGGTGCAGCAGGACCGGATCCTTAACAACCGGTTTGCGTCGGTTTTCCCTGATTTGCCACCTGCTCTTGAAATGATGCTTCAATGTCCTGATTATCGTGAGAAAGGGGTAATGGACAGGTTCCTTGACCGTTTCAGGGATGATGTGATCACCTTCACCGAACAGGAGACACCTCCGCGCCGCAGGATTTGGCCATTTTCGCGAAGGCGCTCCAGGCGGTAATAACGGGTAAAACTCATATGACCCTGTAAAAAATCCGGGAAAAAACTGATATCTTGCATCCTGGTTTTAAATTCAGAAATTTATGATGCGCTTTGTATTAGTTATTTCCCTTGTTGTGCTGGCTTCATGCCGGCAGGGAGATGTACCGGACAGAAATGGCGGCATTATGGTAAGCCATGTCCCGGTCACTGCTACTTTGGGCGACACCCTGTTTTTTGAAACAGTAATGCACAAAGTACTTGGGGAGCTTGCTCCCGCTGCAGATATAAACCAACGGGTAACAGAGGCAGGCATGGCATTCCTCGGCGTCCCCTATGTCGCAGCAACCCTTGAGGTTGAAGGTGATGAGCACCTGGTAGTGAACCTTCTTGGGGTTGACTGCACCACATTTGTTGAATATGTAACTGCAATGGCGTTGTGTTCGGCGGAGGGACGGACAGGTTTTGATGATTTTACGCTGCAGCTTGCCGAACTCCGTTACCGCTATGGAATCATTGACGGCTATCCCTCTCGTCTGCATTACTTTACCGAATGGCTTAAGGATAACGAGAAGAAGGGTTACATTGAGATCATCAGCGACAGGATTGGCAACCGGATACTTGATACAGACGTGGGGTTTATGACATCCAACCCGCATCTTTACAGGCAGCTTGAGGAGGAACCTGCCTATATCGAGGCAATGGCTTATGTTGAGAAGGAGATATCTGAATTCGGCATGAGTTATATTTCCAAAGATATGATCGACGAGATGGCTTCCAGTATCGTAGCCGGAGATATCATCGCTTTTGTCTCGTCAATCGGCGGCCTTGATGTTTCGCACACCGGCTTTGCTGTTTTCTCTGGCAACAGGCTTCACCTGTTGCATGCATCATCCCGCTCGCAGGAGGTTGAGATCACCCCTGTACCTTTGTCTGAGTACCTGGCAGACAGCCGTAACATACCCGGCATTCTTGTTGCAAGGGTGCGTTTTTAAGCAATTATCAAACAAATATAAAAAATCAATATGGAGTTACCTGATAAGGCACTGGGCGTTATAGCGTACGGGGTGAAAACCGGAATAATTACCGCCGATGACAACATTATCGATGTAATTCAAGGGACAATTTCCAGAAATCCGGAAATAATCAATAACACAGATATTCTCTGCGTTACCGAATCGGTTGTTGCGATAACACAGCATAATGTTGTTAACCTGGAGGATGTTTCTCTTGAGATCAGAAAAAAACTTAACCTGTCAGAAGATTCAACTGTGGCTGTTATACATCCTATACTGTCAAGGAACCGTTTTTCGATGATGCTCAGGGCCATTGCCAAATCAGTGCCAAACGGCAAGGTTATAGTTCAGCTCAGGTTCCCCGATGATGAGCAGGGTAATCCTTTGATTGCAAGAGAAACACTCAAAAAGATCAACAAGAGGTATGACGATGTGATCACCCTTGAAGAACTCGGGAATGAAAGGCTTCTGCACCCGGAAACAGGCATGGATTACATCGAATATTACAAGGATATCGTGAGGGCTGCAGGCAGTGATGCAGAGATAATACTTGCAAATACCTCTGACCATATAACACAAAGAAACCCTGATGCAATAATCGTGAGCAATGTGCATGAGAGGAATGATGTGCTTGAAGAGATAAGGGATGCCGGATACAGGAATGTCATTACCCTGCAGGATATTTGCTCCGATCCCCGAAAGGGGGCTTATTCGGAATACGGCCTCCTTGGATCAAACCTTCTCGATCCCGTTAATGAGCAGTTAAAGCTCATGCCCAGGGAATCGGATAAGGTATGTGAGGAGATAAAGAAGATGGTGAGCGTTCAGTTCGGCATCGACATTGAAGTGCTCATTTATGGTGACGGCGCATACAAGGATCCTGAATCGGGTATCTTTGAACTGGCCGACCCTGTGTCCTGCTTTGGTTGTACCAGCGGTATCAGGAACCGGAACAGGATTGGGGTAAAAACCAAGTATTTGATGCAGAAGCTGCACAATGAGGGTAAAACCAGGGAAGAGATAGAAAGCATTATAGCAGAGGAGAGCCGGAAGTTTGCCGAGAAGCAGGATAAGAAAGGTTTCAGCGCCCAGGGTACAACTCCTCGCAAGATTGAAAACCTTGTATCATCTCTGGCAGACCTGGTATCGGGTAGTGGCGATACCAACACCCCGCTTGTGGTGGTCAGGGGATTTGTTTAGGACTGCTGAGCGGCAGGGAATCCCCTGGTCTGTGAAGCCCGGGGGATAAACCATACACGGTTTGAACCATAATTCCACAATACCTGAATAATACTTAAACTAAAAATTATGAAGACTTTTAAGCAAAACTACCTGAACCTGTTAACAGCTTTTCTGGTATTACTGGCAGTCGGGTGCCGGGCTGACAGCTCGCAGAATGTGAGAGCTGTTGCTGAAGATGACCGTATCACTGTTTACGCTGGTGAACAGGAATTTACCTCCTACCTGTTTGGCAGCGAACACAAATATCCTTTTTTCTATCCTGTGACGGGGCCGGTTTCCGGCCGGTCGGTCACCACATGGGACCAGGAGCCTTATCCGCATCACAGCTCTTTGTATGTAAGCCTTGACATGATAAGGAGTGAAAACGTTGAACGGGGCAATTACTGGCAGCCTCGCCATGAGCTTGAAACAGGGCAGGTGTTTTCACGAAATCCCCGGATCGTAGCAGATGATGGCAACAGAGTTGTGATAGCCGACGATCTGGAATGGGTCGTACCGGCCACGGGAACCATGCACTTCCGGGAAAGGCGCACCGTAACGGTGTGGGCGCCCTCGCCTGATGTGCGCGTAATGGATTTTGAATTTGAATTTGACGTTCTCAAGGACCTCTCTATCAGTCCCACCGGCCACTCCTTTTTCAGTGCGCGCATGAGGCCCGAAATAGCTGTGGGTTGTATGGATCACGGGCCGGAGTGGGCGCCTTTGGGGACAGGGACCATAGTCGACTCTGAAGGCAACCGTGATGAGTCAGGTACCCGCGAAGGGTCTGCGCCATGGGCAGCCTATTACGGCGACAATAACGGGGTGACCGAGGGGCTTGCCATTATCCAGCATCCCGGTAATTCCTACTATCCTGGACTCTGGGTAACAAGAGACTATGGTTTTTTCTCACCTTCTTCCTTTACTTTCAACAATGAGCCGGTATGGATGGAGGCAGGCCGTGAGCTGCACTTCAAATACCGCGTGGTTGTGTTCGCAGGCGATCATGAGGAGGCCGGTATTGCCGGTTGGTACGAAGACTTTGTGGGTACGGGTAGCTGAATATATAGTATATGATTTTTTGATATTTTTACGGAGTGTTATTTAAGTTTGGTAATCTGGTCATCACTTTTATATCAAACTTTATGAATAATAATTCTGGCAGAAAGTTCGGTACCGCTCCCGTGTTTTTTACGGCAATATCGACCATCCTGGGAGCAATCCTGTTTCTGCGTTTCGGATTTGCGGTTGGCACCCTTGGCTTTTGGGGTGTTGTACTGATAATTATCCTGGGGCATATGGTTACTGTTCCAACCGCCCTGGCACTTTCAGAAATTGCTACCAATAAAAGGGTTGAGGGTGGGGGTGAGTATTTTATCATCTCGCGTTCGTTCGGTTTGAATATAGGTGCCACTATCGGTATTGCCCTTTATCTGTCACAGGCCATAAGCGTTGCCTTTTATGTGATTGCCTTCACTGAGGCTTTCCAGTTTTTCTTTGATTTTGTCAAAGGAAATCTGGGCTTTACAGTTCCCCGCCAGGTAATCAGTATTCCGGTGATGTTCTTTCTTTCTGTGCTGATAGTTAAAAAGGGCGCAAATCTGGGGGTGAAAGCCCTCTATATTGTGGTGGTCGTGCTGGCGATATCAATCTTTCTTTTCTTCATTGGAACAACCTCGCATGCAGAAGAAGCAGGCTTCAACCTGGCCAATGCCGAGTTTCGCAATATGGACAGTTTTTTCGTTGTATTTGCAATTATTTTTCCGGCATTTACAGGCATGACTGCAGGTGTGGGACTGTCAGGAGATCTTAAAAGTCCGGGAAAGTCAATTCCTCTGGGAACACTGGCTGCCACTTTTGGGGGATTGATAATATATTTCTTCATAACATATAAGCTGGCCCATTCAGCAGGCCCCGAAGAACTGGTGTCAGACCAGCTCATTATGGCGAATATCGCAAAATGGGGTGTGGTCTTCATACCGCTGGGCCTTGCTGCTTCAACAGTATCTTCAGCCCTCGGTTCGGTTATGGTAGCCCCCCGCACTTTACAGGCCCTTGCCGGCGACAGGTCATTCCCGCTTGCACGCATAAACCGGTTTCTCAACCAGTCAAGGGAAAAAGATAATGAGCCTGTCAATGCATCGGTTGTTACGTGCATAATAGCTTTTATATTTGTTGCACTGGGTGATATAAATGCAGTTGCCCAGATAATATCTATGTTCTTTCTGCTAACCTATGGCTCTCTTTGCCTGATCTCTTTTCTTAATCACTTCGGGTCATCACCCTCGTACAGGCCTCATTTCAGGTCAAAATGGTTTATCTCTCTTACGGGTTTCCTTGCAGCCACCTGGGTAATGTTCAAGATCAGTATGGTGTATACGTTACTTGCATTTGGTACGATAATATTGATATATATATATGTCAATTCATATCACAGAAACAGGAGAAACCTTGCCTCCATCTTTACCAATGCCATAATGCAGATCAACAGGAGAATGCAGGTCTATTTCCAGAAAAAGAGGGTGAGCGGTGCTGAATCCGAATGGAGGCCCAGTGCAATATGCATATCTAAAAACACCTTTGAGAGGGACAATGCCATAAAATTATTAAACTGGATATCCTATAAGTACGGTTTCGGCACCTATCTGCACCGTATTGAGGGGTACTATTCAAAGAGCACTTTTAAACTGGCAAAGGCTGAACTGAACAGGCTTATAAATAATGTGGGCGCCGACAGCTCTGTCTATATCGATACCATTATCTCACCATCCAACACCTCAGCTATAGCCCAGTCCATTCAGATACCAGGTATAGCAGGAATGGAAAACAATATGATAATATTCGATTATGACAAGGAAAAACCCGAAGAGCTGGATGATATTATCGATAACATTGAACTTGTAAGGTCGGGGAACTTTGATGTCTGCATACTTGCTGCCAGCCGGAGGCCCGTAATTTTGAGGAACGGGATTCACTTATGGATCAAAAGTATTGATGAGGATAATGCTAATCTTATGATCTTGCTCAGCTTCATTATTCTTGGTCATCCAGACTGGCAGGGGAGCAATATTATGATCTATGACATATGTCGCGAGAATGAGTTAAAGGAGGTCCGCCAGAGGATGGATGACCTGGTCCAAAGCGGCAGGTTGCCTATCACTGCACAGAATATTAAATATGTAATTCAGAAGGAGGGTATTAAGTCCAAATCTATCATCAATGAATATTCGGCCGATGCGGGACTTACAGTAATAGGTTTTCGTGAAGAAAGCCTGAAGCACTCGAACAAAGAAGTACTTGAGGGCTACGATGAATTGGGCAATATCCTCTTTGTAAATGCATGCAGCAAAAAGATAATAGAGTAATTTTTCTGCTGCATTTGATGGCCGCATCCTTGCGGACAATTTATGCAAAATGGTTAGGTAATATAGACCATTTTCCTTATCAATTACAAAAAAGATTGAGGATTCTGTATTTTGTTAGATTAATTCGGAATTCATAACTTGGACGAATAATTAACGCACAACTATATGTCACAAGAAAAAAGTGTTCTGGTAACGGGTGGCTCCGACAGGCTAGGAAGACATATAGCCATGTACTTTGCTTCAACAGGGTATGATGTCGCACTTCACTACAGCAGGTCGCTTGAAAAGGCCCGTTCGACCAGGCGGGATATATTGTCGGAATATGATGTTAAATGTGAGATCTTCAAGGCAGATTTCAGCGATGAGCTGGAGACGCAAAAGCTGATACCTGAAGTTAGCGCGGTTTTCAGGATCAGCTGCCTGGTTAACAATGCATCGATCTTCTATGAAAACAGCTTCTCTGATAAAGGCACATCAGGCCTTAACGCTTTTTTTGATGTAAATTTCAGGGCACCCTATATCCTGACCAAGCAATTTGCAGAAATTGCCCCTGAAGGAGCTTCAATCATAAATATCCTTGATACAAAGATCACCGTGGCCACAACCAGGCATTTTGACTACCTTCTTTCAAAAAAGTTCCTGGCGGTATTTACCCGGCAGGCTGCAGTGGAACTGGCTCCCAAAATAAGGGTCAACGGTATTGCTCCCGGCATTATACTTCCGCCGGAAGGCAAGGATGAAGAATATATTGAGATAATGGCAGAAAGTATTCCGCTGCAAAAGAGAGGATATCCTGAAAACATTATTAATTCAGTAGACTTTTTTACCAAAGATAATTTTGTTACCGGCCAGATCATCTATAATGATGGGGGTGAAAACCTATAAATCTAATAATATGACAGGTATTCAGATTAAGAACCTGCGCCTGAGGGCGGTTATCGGTGCAAATGACTGGGAACGGGAAGTTCTGCAGGATGTTGTTATTTCTATTAGTTTTAAGTACGATGCGCAGAAGGCAGAGATGAGCGACCGGATTGAGGATGTGTTTAACTACAAAATTCTTACAAAGAGGATTATAGACGAAGTCGAAGCATCCAGGTTCAATCTGCTGGAAAGCCTTGTTAACCATATATACAAGATTGTCAAGGAGAACACGGAGCTGCAGGATGTCTCGGTAATCGTTGAGAAACCTAATGCCCTCAGATTCTGCGACAATGTCATGGCAGTAAAGTCCGATAAGGATGAATAGTGCGGTAATAGGAGTTGGCTCAAATATCAATCCGGAAGAAAACGTCAGTAAGGCAGAACAGGAAGTGGGCCTTTTGGGAGAGTCTCTCAGAAAGTCCGGTTTTTCTTATACAAAACCACTGGGTTACAAAAAGCAGGATGATTTTCTCAACGGCGTTTTCCATATCGACACTCCTTATGCTTATGATGAACTGAACGACAGGCTGAAAGAGATTGAAAACAGGCTGGGCAGGATAAGAACGGGAAACAAATCGGGTCCGCGAACCATTGACCTTGATACTGTTGTTTATAACTACCAGGTCAGGGACGCTGATGTATTTACCAGGGATTTTATCAGAGACCCTGTAACAGAAATGATCCCTGAGTTGGAGGAGACACTTAAGTGTGTAAATTACAAAAACCATTTCAGGACAGTACAAGGCATCATTGATAAGATCCTTTCGTTGATGGCCGCCTCCCCGTTGTCTGTTCCTGATACTGATAAGCAGGGCAGGAACCCTCCGGAAACAAACCCGGCGGGAAAGTCCGCTTACCCTTTATCTGTGTATGGCACCGGCCAGTGGTTTGGTGACGGGCAAAAAACCACCGGAAGTATTGATTTCCTTGTTATAACAGAAAACGCCGGTAATGAAACTGAGCAGAGAATCAAACGGGAGCTTAACAGGTCCGGCCTCGGGATGATCGGCTCATCCCCTGTAAATGTGCGCTTATTTATACCGCAGGAGCTCAAGGACCTGCCAAGGGAAGTATCCGGTGACGCAGAAATTGCGGAGCAACCCGGATCATTTGCAGGAGAATTGCCATTATCTATACTTCTGTACAGGAGCCCGGGGCCATCATGAAATTTTTTCCTATACAGGCTGCTGAACCCCGCCCTGGGGTTCTCAGCCGGATGGATGTTTCTCCTCAGCAAACTGTCCGCTGCCGGCATTGTAGCCATTGGATTCGGCAGCTATTTCAACCAGCTTTTTCCGGCGGTTACCCCGATGACCTATTCGGTTGGAGCGATTGTCCTGCTTACCATTGCCAACCTGCTGGGTGTGCAGAAGGCAGGCAGGGTAAATTTCATCATTGTGCTGGTTACCCTGCTATCTCTGCTTTATTTTGTTTTTGGCGGTATGGGGTCTGTCGATATGGATAATTT
>SLMM01000142.1 GCA_007133565.1 Bacteroidales bacterium | reverse complement strand
TATTCAATACCCTTGCGGCTGTCTCAGCCTGGCCGCCATGCGGCCTCACCTTATGCAAAAGCTCATGGAATGCACCGGGGCAACCATCATAAGCGTCGAGCGAAAGGGCAGCCACAATATCGGCAATATCAAGCAGCCTCCTCCCCTCAATACAGCACCAGACCCCATAAGCCGCCATGAACTGTGTTCCGTTCAGCAGGGCAAGGCCCTCTTTGGACTTGAGCACAAGCGGTTCCCATCCGTGCTTCGAAAGTGCCTGGGAAGCGACCATCCTGCTGCCGGCATGGGTCACCTCCCCAAGTCCGATCAACGGCAGGCTGAGATGGGCAAGCGGTGCCAGGTCGCCCGAGGCACCCAGCGAACCCTGCCGGTAAACTACAGGAAGGACATCATGATTGAAAAAATCGACCAGCCTCTGTACCGTAGCAAGGTGCACGCCCGAATGGCCGCGGGAAAGGGATACTATCTTCAGAAGAAGCATAAGCTTTACAAGGTGCCCGGGCACCTCTTCACCCGTACCACAGGCATGAGACATCACCAGGTTCTTCTGAAGGGTGTCGAGGTCTGAGGAGGGAATCCTCCTGTCATAAAGAGACCCGAATCCCGTATTGATCCCGTAAACAGGATCGTCCGACTCCGCGAGCTTCCTGTCCAGGTATTCCCTGCAACGGGTAATTATACCGCATACCTCCTCTGACAGCCCGAGCTTAAGTTTCCCCGAAAGGATAACCTCAATATGGGCGGAAGTTATGCCAGGTTCCGTAATAATATACTCCTTCACCTTTTATCAGTTAAACCAGTACGACATCTTGAACACCACTGCCCTGTTGCGCGCATTCATAGTCTCTGGAAAGTAGTTGTCGGTATAGACAATGAATATGTCGGATACCGGCTTGTACCTCCACTGAAGGCGGGCGTTTATATTCAGGTTGTCAAGCTGTTCATTGTACTGTATAAAGGTAGTAAAGAAAAGCGTATTGGTAAAGGTCACATCTATTTTCGGCCCTATCAGCCAGAAGCTGTTCCTGTCCCACGGCTCCGGCAGCAGCAGGTCATTGTAGCTGAAAAACAACGAGACGCTTCCATAGGGCTGGTAGCGGTAGTTCAGGTCGCCCTCGACAAACCGGCGGTTACCGTTGTAAAAACCGCCATATCCGGCAGCAACCCTGTACCTGAAAAGCTTGCGGGTATCCGACCTGTACATAACCGATCCCTCCGACCAGTCATGCTCGCTGCCTGCCGGCAACAGGGCAATGCCGGTGTTGGTGGGGTCAAAGTCACGCCTCAGCATTACGTAGTTATGGTTATAAACAACATCGATCCTGCTCAGGTTATGAAATGTAAAGTAGTAGCCCAGGCTGCTTTCAGTGTCGGTCATCCTGAAATCAGAGGGCCTGAAAAAACTGTTTACAAGTCCCACGATCCCGTGCTGCTCAAGGCGGGAACCCTCAGGATAGAACCTTATGGTCAGCCGGGGGCCTACCTGGAAGAAGTCGGTGCGCGGAACAAACCCTGCAGCAGCAACATAATTGTCGCCCACATAATACTGCTGGAGACCAAGACGTATCCTCTGGCGGTGGTAGTTGAGATCCATGCCCTGGGTAAATTGCGAGCCGCCTTCGGCACCATCGGTAACCGACCCCAGTCCGAAAAAGCTGCCGGTCCAGAAATTATCAGGGCTTGCAAGGTTAAACTGCAACCCCCCGGTGCGGTTGTACCCGAACCCGTCATAACCTTCAGGTGCGCCGAAATTCTGCTGGTTCACGAATATCCCCGTAATATTGGACCGTGTCAGGACCCGTCTCTGCAGCGAAGCAACTAAAAAGTTCCTGGAGGGGCTGAGGGCAGTCTCTTCGGTATGCATGTTCATCATCCCGATCCTCCAGTCCTGCCCCATATTGCCGCTGAGCCTCGCCCCTGCCAGCACCGGGGCATCAAGTCCGATCCGGCGCGAAAAAAACGGCCGTATCCTCCTTGATCCGAAGTTGGCAAACAGGTCGGAATTCTCAAGAAAAAACTGCCTCTTTTCAGGGAAAAACAGCTCGAACCTGTCGAGGTCGGTTATCTGCTGGTCCACATCAGCCTGCGAAAAATCGGGGTTATAGGTAAGATCAAGGTTGAGCGATGTTGAGAGGGCGACCTTCGCGTCCAGTCCCGCATCACCACGGTAGCGGGTGTCTGTGCCCGCGACAAAATCGCGTGAGGCGCCGCCAAACACATAGGGTATCAGTGAGAGCCTGATGCCGGGATCGGGCGGGGGCTCGTCCCACTGCAAAACTCCGCAATAGGCAAGGGATGCCGTCGGAAACTGCCGCGGGACCGGCGCCCAGGAGGATTTTTCGTTAATCTTCAGGTCCAGCCGGCTGAAGTTTATGTTCCACCTGTCCAGTCCGGCCTTGTACCTTATCGAGCTGAAGGGTATGCGCATCTCTGCCACCCAGCGGTCATCATAGCTCCTGGTAACCACCTCCCATTTGGCATCCCATGTAAGGTCAACTGCATGGCCGTTGTTCATGGTGCCGTCCCACATGGCTCCCGCAGCATTTACCCCGAATGAATACCCGGTGGTCAGGTCGTTGAAAGGGTCTATGAACATCAGGAAGTTGTCGTTTGTCCCGAAACTGAAGTCTCTGCGCAGCGATTCAACAACCCGCGGCCCCGGTATCACATCATAGAATACAAGCGAAAGATAAAGCGCATCGTCATCATAGGTCATCCTTATCTCCGACACCGCCTCGCTGTAGCTGGTATCATAGGGTGTCACCATGAAAAAGTCGGTTGCAACGTCGGCCCTCAGCCAGTCCTCCTCATCAATAACCCCGTCCAGGACGATTTCACCTTCCATCTTTCTGATGTTGAGAACGTAGTCTCTGTTAATCGGTTCTCCGGTCGCCCTGGCTTCCGCCGGTTGTCCGTGTACCTCAGCCATACTGCCTGCACCACCCGAAAAAAGTCCACAGAACAAAAACAGAAAAAATGCCGGCAGACCTGCCGGCCGGGTTTTTTTAAACATCCTTGATAAAATAATATAATGCGGTGATATTACAACTCCTTTATATAGATATTACGGAACTGAACGAGCGAGGGAGAACTGACCCATACGCCGTCTACCATCCTTCCGTGATGCTGCAATGCTATCGGACCGCTTTCAGGTACATCAGGCAACTGTGCATTTTCGATTACCGTATGGCCGTTCAGTACGACTGTGAGACGGTCACCCTTCATGGTTATCTCAAAGGTGTTCCACTCACCTATGTGGTTGTCGGCCATCATCGAGGGCGTAACACCTGCCCTCACCTCAGGAGGCATGTTCCGGTCCATCCGGTATCCGTAAACCTCTCCCGAACCTATCGGCCAGGTCCAGATATTCACCTGCGCCTTGGAGCTGCCGCGCAGATACACTCCGGAGTCGCTGTCGGGCACCGATATCCTGATAACCTCGCCGTCGGCATTCAGCTGATGGGTCCCGTCAGGCCTGATAATTGGAACATTGTGATTAATAAAAGGGGTCTCCTTGATCCGCCAGTCTAACTTAAGCACAAAATCACTGAAAGAATCCCTGGTCCACAAATTCTTGTCGCCCGGCGCCTCGCTAAGTGCATCGTAATCTATCACACCGTCAATAACCTGCCAGTGCCCGTTATCTCCTTCAGGCACGATCCAGCCGGCAAAATCCCTTCCGTTGAACAGTTGTGCCCAGCCATCTGCCTCACTGCTTTCGGAAAAAGCTGACGAAATAAAAATTACGGCAGAAAGCACGAGTATTGCACCGGTTGTTTTCTTTGCTTTGTTCAAAGTTTCTGATCTCATGGTTTAAGGTTTTATTGGATTTATATAGCTAAATGTACTAGCCTGAACCCTGTTAAACACTGCCTTGACAGGGAAAGCGGACTTAACATGAGGCTAAAATACATAATTAAATTAATTTAAAGGAGGCAGTGCAATTATTTAACAGGTTCGTATGTTTTTATATCTTGCAGTTTATCAAAACCGTAATTACAATATATGAAGGCAATCAGAATTGCAACGGCCCAGTTCGAGCACAGAAGCGGCGACAAAGAATACAATATCAGCCAAATCGAAGAGTTATCGTCTGTTGCCGCCAGGCAGGGTACACGAGCTATAGCATTTCATGAATGTTCGCTCACCGGTTACACTTTCGCACGGAAACTCTCACTTGACCAGATGCTTGAACTGGCCGAACCGCTGCCCGGTGGTGAAAGCATTGAAAAATTAAGGAAGGTGGCCGCCGGCCAGAACATAGCTATTCTTGCCGGGCTGTTTGAGAAGGACAGCAATAACAAAATCTACAAGGCCTACGTATGCGTCGACAAGACCGGCATGATTGCCAGGCACAGGAAGCTTCACCCCTTCATCAACCCCCATATCACGCCCGGGAACAGTTATACGGTATTTGACCTTCATGGCTGGAAATGCGGGATCCTCATATGCTACGACAACAATGTACCGGAGAATGTAAGGGCTACAGGACTGCTGGGTGCCGATATTATCTTTATGCCCCATGTTACCATGTGTACACCATCCAGCCGCCCGGGTGCGGGGTTTGTAGACCCTGAGCTGTGGCACAACCGGGAGGCCGATCCCACCTCGCTTCGTCTTGAGTTTGACGGCATGAAGGGCCGGGCATGGCTGATGAAATGGCTTCCCTCAAGAGCATATGACAATGCAGCGTACGTTATCTTTTCAAATCCGGTCGGGATGGATGATGACCAGCTCAAAAACGGGTGTTCAATGATAATCGATCCGTATGGCGACATAATTGCAGAATGCCGCAACCTTGGCAATGATGTACAGAGCGCCCTCTGCACCCCTGAAAAACTCACCCTCGCAGGAGGCCACCGTTACAGGCAGGCCCGGAGGCCCGAACTTTACAGGGAAATTCTCGGCACAGAACATGAACCCTCCCAAAAGGTAGAGTGGCTTAAATCTGCCGGAGAATAATAATTATATGTTTTACGACACATAAACGGCCCTGATAAAAACTCCGGCACCCTGTTTGTAACAAAGTCCGCATAAAATGCGTTAGCGCTACTATGATCTTATGTGCCGGACAAATTCGATTAACCGGATAATAAAACCTGCAGATATTGGATTAATTAACTGAATACTAATTTAAAATTGTTCAATTATGAGAATTACGAAAACAGTGTTTGTTGCGGGACTGCTAATTGTTGCTGCTGTATTTACCGCTTGTGAAGAAGATGAGATCTTTGATCCCCCAACGGTTTTAACCTCGGCAGGAGGTGAAATTGTTCTGGCTGAAGGAGTCGAGGAGTACACCCTGGAGGGCACTGTGCTGTCAGATGCAGGCGTTGCCGAGATAAAACTCCTTGAAGTGACCGATGACGGCAATTTTCAGATCGGGAGTACTCTCACAAATTTTGAGAACCCCAACCAGGTATCATTCACCTTTACCATAACCGGAATAACAGATGTTATGGTTGTTAAGGTTGAAGCAACAGATATTGATATGCAGACAAGCTACTCAGACGACATCACCCTGGTTTATACTCCAATACCCGAAACACCTCTTACAGAAGCTGAAGAAGCTACCTGGCAGAGAGTTGGAGGTACTGCAGGCACAGGGCTTGAAGAGTTCGGGCTGGCATGGACCTTAAATCAAAAGTCGGTTATGGCTGTTATCAGGAAAGATACGGCGGAAAAGTTCGTTCAGCTCGCTGAAGAGGCGTGGGAAGAGATTGAAACCCTGGAAGCCCTCACCGAGGCAGTTGAAGAAGCAGACGATATGGACGACTACCGGGGTGTATCGGCCGAGCAGAACGACACTTACAACGATGTGCTGGCAACGGTGGTAAACGGCCAGTATTTCCTCATACTGGTAAAATCTGCAACGGTCACAACCGGTGATGCAGGCACAACTGTCACAATCACGGTAGATTATAAAACAGCAGATACAGAATAACAGCATGCTGTCCGTTACGGAAGCTGATCATCAGGCAACCGCCATGATATTTCTTCCCTTGCGGGCCAAAAAATCATTCCCCGGCTGGTTCTCATACCGCCGGGGATTTTTTTACCGGGAACAGTACCTCCCCTCGTGTTCCCTGATGGTTAAAAAAAGTTAAGGCAACCCGTCTCAATTAATTGTTCTACCAGACAATATAACAACAGGCAGGTCAATAACCGTCTGTTAGCGTGCCAGATAAAAGCCTGCAACCATGAACCATCTATTTAGATTAATAATAAACTATTTTGACGCCAGAAAACATGTTCTCAAACATATGCACGAAGTATTATATTTACACTGTTAACTTTTTAAAATCATATCAATGAGGTTTTTATTCACTCTGCAAATAGCTTTACTGTTTTCACTCACCTGTTTGAATGCCCAGGTGGTTCAAAACTGGCGCGGCCCTGAAAGGATGGGTATCTATTATGAAACAGGGCTCCTTCAGGAATGGCCGGCAGGAGGGCCGGCAATGTCATGGGCGTATGAACAGCTTGGCGAAGGTTTTACCTCCCCGGTCATTCTTAACGGAAAGATATTTATCACGGGAATGGAAGACAGGACCGGTTACCTGTATGTCCTGTCAATGGACGGGACACTGGAACGAAAATTCCCTTACGGCGGAGAGTACTACCAGAGTTACCCCGGAAGCCGCAGCACGCCTGCAATTGCCGGCAACCTGGCATATGTGGTCACCGGACACGGCATGCTGGCGTGCATGGATCACACAAGCGGCAAAATTGTCTGGCAGATTGACCTGTTCAACGATTTTGACGGCAGCAACATCAGGTGGGGCTTTACCGAGAACCTGCTGGTTTCGGGCGACACACTCTTCTGCACACCGGGAGGCAGCAAATACAACATTGTGGCGCTCAACAGGCATAACGGTGAGGTAATATGGACAAGCCAGGGATCGGGAAGATTATCATCCTATTGTTCGCCGCTGCTGATAAATCATAACGGGCGCAGGATACTGGTGACAATGATGAACAGCCACATTACCGGGGTTGATGCCGTAAACGGAGAAGTGCTCTGGTTGCATCCCCACGCCAATTTCAGGAACATTCACCCCAATACGCCGGTATATCATGAAGGCTATATCTATGCCTTCAGCGGGTACGGAATGGGAGGAGTTAAACTCAGGCTGAACAGGGCCGGAGACGAGGTTACCGAGGTATGGTTCAACGGCGACCTTGACAACCAGTTAGGCGGCACAGTACTGGTAGACGGCTACATTTACGGATCGGGCGACCGCAACAGGTTCTGGTTCTGCGTCGACTGGGAGACGGGAGAAACCCTTTACCGTTCGCGCGACATAGACAAGGGAACAGTGATCTGGGCCGACGGCCGCCTGTATTGCTATACCGAAAGGGGCGAACTGGCTCTGGTTGAACCCGGTCCTGACGGTTTCACCATACGGGGACAGACAGATATAACCCTGGGCTCTGCCCAGCACTGGGCACACCTGGTAATCGACAACGGGATTCTTTACGTCAGGCATGGCAATGCACTGATGGCATATAACATTAGAGAATAAACAACTAAATCAGAGATTATGAAGAAGCTGGCAATTGCAATAGCATTGATTGTAGCAGGCATGGCAACAGTTACAGCCCAAACAGCAGATAACTGGCGTGGACCGGAAAGACAGGGTATTTATCACGAAACCGGTTTACTGCAGCAATGGCCCGCCGGGGGACCGGAGATGCTTTGGGCGTTCGAACAGCTCGGGGCAGGATTCTCATCACCCGTTGTGGTTGACGGGAAGATATACATTTCCGGCAAGGAAGACGGCACAGGGTATATCTATGTACTGACTGCTGACGGCACCCTGGAAAACAGGTTTCCATACGGGCCCGAGTTCCATGGCGAAGGATATCCGGGGAGCCGAAACACTCCTGCCGTTGTTGACGGTATGATATATATAGTAAGCAGCATGGGGCGGCTGGTTTGCATGGATGCCGGCACAGGCAGGACAGTATGGCAGATCGACCTTTTCAATGATCTTGACGGCAGGAACATACGGTGGGGGCTGACAGAAAACCTGTTGGTTGACGGCGACAGGATATACTGTACCCCGGGTGGCAGAAAACACAATATTGTCGCACTTAACCGCCATAATGGAGAGATCATATGGTCAAGCCCGGGCACGGGCGAAGTGTCTGCATATTGCTCGCCGCTGCTTGTCAACCACTACGGCCAGAATCTCCTTATTACTCATACCAAGGATCATATCGTTGCACTCAATGCCGATTCCGGAAGGGTTCTCTGGAGATACAACCATGAAAACAGGTGGGACGTTCATCCGAACACACCTATATACCACCAGGGAAGCATCTTTGCCTTCAGCGGATACGGACAGGGCGGCGTTAAGCTCAGGCTCGACTCGGTAGGCAACCTTGCAGGTACCGAATGGACCAGCAGCGAACTTGACAATCAGATAGGAGGGGCCGTTCTTGTTGACGGATATATCTACGGTTCCGGTCAGAATAACCGGTTCTGGTTCTGCATTGACTGGGAAACGGGCGACAGGATCTACCGCACCCGCGATATTGACAAAGGAACAGTTATCTATGCAGACGGCCGCCTCTACTGCTATACTGAAAGGGGCGAGCTGGCACTTGTGAACCCCTCCCCTCAAAGCTTTGATATTGTCGGACAGACTGACATCAGGCTCGGATCGGGGCAGCACTGGGCACACCTGGTGATCGACGGCGGCGTCCTTTATGTCAGGCGCGGAAATGCCCTGATGGCTTTTAATATAAGCCGCTGACAATTAACCGGGCTTAACAAGGTTAGTTATTATATACAGGGTAGTTAAAAACCGTTAATCAGTAATCGTGGTAAATAATCCAGTAATCAGGGTAACGTTATAAAACTGGTCTATATCTAATTTTGCGATGTAATATCCGGGTTCAATCCGGCCGAAAACTATATTATTTATGGAAAAAGTTAAATTGGCGTGCTATCAGATCAAATCATTCTCACTATCGTTTCTATTTCTGATTGTTTCAATATCCCTTACAGCCCAATTACCTAATGGCTGGCGCGGCCATGAACGCAGCGGCCACTATGATGAAGCGGGGCTCCTTGATGTGTGGCCTGAAGGGGGACCTGATCTGCTGTGGGAAACCCTTGATGCCGGGCGAGGTTTTTCCAGCCCGGTTATCGTAAACGACCGCCTTTTCATTACGGGAATGAATGACGCGCGCGACCGGGAAACCTTCTCTGCCTATACCCTGAATGGTGAAAAACTATATGAAGTTGAATATGGCAGTCCCTGGGAAGGCTCCTATCCTGAAACCCGCACCACCCCTGCTATTGTGGGTGAAAGAGCATGGGTTATCAGCGGGCAGGGTGAAGTGGTTTGCATCGGGATAAATAACGGAGATATATTATGGCGCGTTAAAGGGGGAGAGATATTTGAAAGGGAGACAGGACGTTGGGGAACAGCTGAATCGCCGCTGGTATTTGACAATAAGGTGATTTATACCCCTGGCGGGGACAAGACCACGATGGTAGCACTGGATGCGGAAACCGGCAAAACGGTTTGGACGAGCCCACCCCTGGGAGATCATTACAGCTATGTATCACCGCTGCTGATAAATCATAACGGGAGGAGACAGATTATTGCCATGACAGGAGAAAATGTCATAGGAGTTGATCCGGAAACCGGTGATATTGAATGGACCTTCGACGACTGGGGAAGGAGCCGGGGAGAGAGCATTGTTACCAATACTCCGCTGTTCAGCAACGGCCGTCTATTTTTCTCCAACGGTTATGGCCAGGGTTCGTTTATGCTTGAACTTAACAATGATGCCTCAGGTGTGACCCTTGCCTGGCGTAATGATGACCATGGAACACATCACGGAGGTTTCGTGCTTCTTGACGGGGTAATTTACGGCTCCAACTGGATAAGCAACAACCAGGGGAACTGGGTGGCAGTGGAATGGAATACTGGTGAAACACTCTACAACGAGTCATGGAACACAAAAGGATCAATAATTACCGACGGAACCATGTTATATAGTTATGAAGAACGCAGAGGGAATGTGGGGCTGGTACGGCCAAACCGTTATAGCTTCGATGTAGTGAGCGAGTTCCGGTTAACCGGCGGACATGGCCCGCACTGGGCACACCCGGTAATACATGACGGGATTCTCTATTTGAGGCATGGCCCCCTGTTGAGAGCCTACAACATAAGAAACTGAAAACTGTTACGGTCTTTGTCCGCCAAAATAACATTGACCGGCCGTACGTTTGGGAAACAGAAAAGATTTATGCGGGAATTTGCATATAAATATCTAAATCACCTGCCGGTAATTGTTTTTATTGGGGGACTGCTGGCTGTCGGCTGGTGGATACTATACAATCCCTGGGCTGCACTGGCGCCTTCACTTCCCGGTGCCGACGGCTACACAGGAACTGCAGGCGGGGCTGAAGAGATGGTCGTTATAGGAGCCCACTTTGAGGAGATGAGAGCCCCCTTAACCGTTGAAGGAGAAAGCTGGCCAAGGTTCAGGGGAGAAAACTTCGACAACATCTACCATAACAGGGTACCCCTGATAGACAATTTCTCCCAGGGGGGCTCAGAGATACTCTGGTCGGTGGAGCTCGGAGAGGGACATGCCGGACCGGCAATATATGAAGGCCTTGTTTACCTGCTCGACTATGATGAGGATATCAGGGCCGATATGCTGAGGGTCTTTTCGCTCGAAACCGGCGAAGAGTTGTGGCGAAGATGGTACAATGTGCATATCCGCAGGAACCACGGGATGTCGCGCACGGTTCCGGCCGTGTCTGAAGAATTTATCCTTACCATAGGGCCTCGCGGACATGTTATGTGTGTTGACAGGCTTTCTGGCGACCTTCTCTGGGGAATTGACATTGAAAGGGAATGGAATGCCGAGATCCCTTTATGGTACACAGGGCAGTGCCCGTTGCTTGATGACGGCGTTGCAGTAATTGCTCCCGGCGGAGACGCCCTTATGATAGGCGTTGATGCAGCCACCGGGGAGATACTATGGGAAACACCCAACCCGCACGGTTGGGAGATGTCACACTCATCGATCATCCCGTTCACTTTTGAGGGCATTAAAATGTATGTTTACAGCGCAGTAGGAGGTGCCGTTGGTGTTGCAGCCGATGGCCCCCGTGCAGGCGAAGTGCTTTGGGAAGTGCCTGAATGGAACCACCGGGTCCTCGCTGCTTCTCCTGTCTGCCTGCCCGACGGCAGGGTCTTCCTTACAGCAGGATACGGGGCCGGAAGCATGATGCTTCAGTTACACCACCGCAACGGAACCTTCGAGCCTGAAATACTTGAGACATTCAGGCCGGGAGAGGGGCTGTCCAGCGAACAACAGACACCGGTATACATCGACGGGCACCTCTTCGGAGTGCTGCCGAAGGATGCCAGGGCTATGCGGAACCAGTTCGTTTGCGTTGACCCTGATGATATTACCTCCTTTGTGTGGACCAGCGGTTCGACAGCAAGATTTGGCCTGGGGCCCTTCATCCTTGCAGATGGCAAATTCTACATGCTGGATGATGACGGGACGCTCTACATAATTGAGAAGAGCTTACAGGGTTTCAGGCAGCTTGACAGCATGAGGCTGATAGAGGACGGGCACGATGCCTGGGCACCGCTTGCCATTGCCGATGGCTATATGCTCCTGAGAGATGACCATACAATGATATGCATTGATCTAAAACGATAACCAT
>SLMM01000194.1 GCA_007133565.1 Bacteroidales bacterium | reverse complement strand
TTACCTGAACAGCAGGGGCGCCAGCTTTGAAAGATAGAGACGCCAGATGTCCCACGTGTGCCCGCCTTCTGTCTCAACGTAGGTATGGGGAAAGTCATTGCTTTCGAGGAAGGCTATCAGCTCGACCACGCTGTTGTACAGGAAGTCCTCGGTACCGCAGGCAATCCAGTAGAGGCTGGGATTGGTCTTGCGGAGGTTCCCGAGGTTGTGCCTCCTGGATTCGTAGTCGTCTTCCACGCCGAACCGTGTCATGTCAACCAGCCCCATACTCATGATGCCGTACCAGTCGAATTTTTCAGGGTAGGTGAACGACAGGCTCATGGTCTGTATGCCGCCCATAGAAAGTCCGGCCACCGCGCGGCTTTGGGGACGGGCATCGACGTTGTAGTTCTGCTCGATATAGGGTATGACATCTTCTACGAGGCTTCTTTCAAACCTGCCTCCGGCCATGCTTACTGCGGGGGCCTGTCCGCGGCTCACGCTGCCCGCAAGCGGCTCGTTCTGTGCCACCGCCTGGTCGGGGTTGCCGTTGGTCATAACAACGATCATGGGCCTTGCCCTGCCTGCTGCTACCAGGTTGTCCATTATCTGGGGCGTTCTGCCAAGAGTAGTCCATGCATCTTCATCGCCTCCTCCACCATGCAGCAGATAGAGAACGGGGTAGCTCTCTCCCGATGCCTCATAGCACGAGGGGGTGTAAACATACATGCGGCGGTCCATGCCGAGCGATGGTGACGGGTACCATACCTTGCTCAGGGTTCCGCGGGGATCCGGACCGGTGCTGTACAGGTCGCCCTTCTCTCCGGGTACGATAAACATGCTCTCGTTGCGCCTGCCATCACGCACCACAGAGGGGTTGGAAGGATCGACAGCCCGTACGCCGTTCACTACAAAGTTATAAGTGTACATTTCGGAGGCGAGGGGACCGACGGTGACCTCGTGTATGCCCTCTTCTCCCTTGACGAGCTGCACGGTGGACCCCCATCCTTCCATCCAGCTTCCCGTCACACTGACGGCGTCAGCATCAGGGGCATAGAGCCTGAGAGTAACGGTGTTGTTCTCGCCTATTTCCGGCGATACCACGGTGGGCCTGTCAGGCTGGGCTGCCGCTGTGGCAAAAATGCCCGCCAGCAGGCAAATAGTCAATAATTTTTTCATAATTACAGGTTTTTATTATTGCATAAATCCGAATGATACAAAGGGTAATATCTTGTATAGTGCCGAATGCCAGTATTCCCAGGTGTGGCCCCCGTCCCTTACCCTGAACTGCAGGGGTATGCGGGCGTTCTGCATCTCCTTTACAAACTCCAGGTTGCCGTGCAGCAGGAAATCATCGTCGCCGCAGTCAACAAACCAACGCACAGTGCGAAGCTTTTCACGAGTCTCTTCATCAGAAGTGGCCACGAAGCGAACAGCGTCGTTTTCTCTCACCGTGCGGTTGAGCTCGGCAATCTTGTGATCCCGCTCAGCCAGCCCGCCTCCCTCATCAAGTGTCATCAACGCGCTGATGGCATAGACCGATGCAAACATACCGGGATACTTCTGGCCGTAAACGGTGGCACCGCCGCCACCCATCGACAATCCGGCTATGGCCCTGTACTGCCTGCCTTCTTTTGTCCTGTAGCTGCTCTCTATATGGGGGATGAGCTCGGTGAAGAAATAGGTTTCGTAGGGCCATCCGTCCATGTTGAAGTAGCCGTCCCATTCGGTGCCGGCATCGGGCATCACGATGATCATTTCGACCGACTGCTCGCCGTCAATCAGCTGGTTGGCCACATCCTGGATATGACCCCTTTCGACCCAGTTTGTGTGGTCGCCCCATACTCCGTGCAGCAGGTAGAGCACCGGGTAGCGCCTGCCTGTTTCAATGGTGTAGCTTTTTGGAAGATAGATCGAGTAGTTCCTCTCAACTTCAAGAACACTGCTTTGCATGCTTTTTTCTTCGGCGCGCCCCTGGGGCGGCCTTCCCTGTGGTTGTGAATGGGCAAGGAAAGTGGCAAACAAGGCGCACAGCGTCCATAAAAATGTTTTTATTATCATTGTAACGGGGGTTTTACTGATTTGAAAAATAGTTGATTATTGAAGGTTGCAAATTATAATGAATTTATATTAAATCAATTGCTAAAAGTCAATTTATCGGGAGGCAGTTCCCAAATTTTGTTAAATTCGGGATAATTTATGGAAGAGAATTTTTCATACGGGCACAGGGAATTGATTGACGTTGCCATGAGGGCATCGCTTGAGGCGGGCAAGGTGATCATGGAGGTTTACGGGGAGAAGGGACTGGTGGTGAAGAGCAAGGCGGATAATTCACCTGTTACGGCGGCCGATTTGCGTGCCGATGAGGCCATTGCAGGAGTGCTGGGCATCACCGGCCTGCCGGTACTGAGCGAAGAGGGCAGAGATATTCCTTTTGCAGAGAGGCAAGAGTGGAAACGTTTGTGGATCGTTGACCCGCTTGACGGCACCAGGGAGTTTATTAACCGCAACGGTGAGTTCACCGTCAACATCGCCCTTGTGGAGGAGGGTAAACCAGTGGCCGGAGTGGTGTACGCACCGGTGAGTGATGTGCTCTACGCGGGGGGTCTGGGCCTGGGGGCCTGGAGGATAGACGGAGCCTCGGAGGCCTTTGCTTCCGATCCCTACCTGCTTGATAAGGGTACACCCATGCCGTTCGTGAGCAGAAGCGGCTACGGCATTGTCGCGAGCCGCTCCTTCCGCGATAAGCGAACGGACAGCTTCATCAGGATGTTCGCAGCCAGGTTCGGCAACACGCGGATAGTAACCAGGGGCAGCTCTCTCAAGCTGTGCATGCTGGCCGAGGGGGAGGCTGACATATACCCTCGTTTTGGAAATATTTCCGAATGGGACACCGCAGCGGGCCACGCCATTGTGCTGGCCTCGGGTGGGCATGTTGTGGAGGCTTTGCGGATTGACAGGGAGCTGGTTTACAACAAGGAGGTGAACCGCAACCCATGGTTCATAGCTTTTCGCGACCACAAACTGCTTGAGGGGGTAACGGACCTGAT
>SLMM01000007.1 GCA_007133565.1 Bacteroidales bacterium | reverse complement strand
TGATGCTCAAAAAAGTTATTGAGTATAATAAAGCCGGCAATATTCATGATATATGGCCCAACCTCCAGGTATACACTTCGGGGGGAGTCAGCTATGAACCCTACAGGAAAAGCTTTGACCGTATTTTCGGGAAAGATGTAATAGTTCTTGATACCTATCTGGCTTCAGAGGGATATCTTGCCACGCAGCTCCGCAAAGAGACTTCGTCAATGACCTTGCTTACCGATAACGGTATCTATTTTGAGTTTGTGCCGCTTAAGCCTGAGAACATCAACGAAGACGGCTCTGTTGCAGATGGGGCGAAAGCCCTTAAGCTGGAAGAGGTAGAGGAGAATGTTGACTATATTCTTATTATCAGTACAGTAGCCGGCGCCTGGCGTTACATGATAGGCGACACGATCGTTTTTACCGATAAGGAGAGGGCGGAGATAAAGATAACTGGCCGAACCAAATACTATCTTAATGTTGTGGGTTCTCAGCTGTCAGAATTCCAGATGATCAAGGCCATGAAGCAGCTTGAGAAGGAGTATGGCACAGATATACCTGAATTTACGGTAAGCGCTGTCAGGAAAGGAGATGAATATATTCACAACTGGTACCTTGGTTGTATGGAAAAGCCCGGTACGGCTGAGAAAGAGATAGCCCTTCGCCTTGATGAGATACTTAAGTTGGAGAACAAAAATTATAAGGTAGCCAGGAGCAAGGCACTTAAAGATGTTGTGGTAAGCCTGGTTTCAGCACAGCTGTTTTATGACTGGACTGAAGCCATGAAGAAAAAGGGCGGCCAGACCAAGGTGCCGAAAGTTATGAAAGAGGAGCAGTTTGCCGAATGGGAGGAGTTTGCTGCGAACCACGGGAAATAACCACCGGCTGCTATTATCCGCTAGCATACCCGCCAGTAATAATTCCGGACATTCTTGAAGGCAGAAAGAAAAAATTCTCTATATTGCCTGTTGAGGATATACAATATGTCCTTCTCTTCCGGGGAGATTCGGGATAATTTCGCATCAACAGGGTAAACGGCGATTTGATAACATTACAAAACAAAATACAGTATGAGATTGCAGGTATTAAACACGACAGATTCCGGATTTAATATGAACCCGGTAAGCAGGCTCCTTCCCGGTATAACGATTATCGGGCTTTCTTCTGTTATAGCAGGAGGATGTGCTCCTGAAGCTGAAAAAGAGCCGCACCGGCCCAATATCATATTGATAATGGCCGATGATCTGGGATATAGCGATTTAGGTTGCTATGGCGGTGAGATACCCACTCCCAATCTTGACCGCCTGGCGGAGAACGGGGTGCGATTTACACGGTTTTACAATGGCGGGAGGTCCGTTCCGACGCGGGCTTCTTTACTGACAGGACTTTATGCACACCAGGCTGGAGCAGGTGCGATGGTGTCGCCGCATGATGACAGGCCAGGCTACAGGGGACGGCTTAATGAATCGTGTGCCACCTTTGCTGAAATACTGCGTGAGGAGGGGTATCAGACCTTCATCAGCGGTAAGTGGCATGTAACCCACTATGAATACAATGACCCTGAACCCACTCTGCATCCTGGAACCTGGCCGTTGCAGAGAGGGTTTGACAGGTTTTTCGGGACACTTGCCGGTGCCGGCAGCTTTTTCGACCCGGTAAGCCTGATGGAAGACAATGAGTTTATCGAACCATGGGAGGACTTTTACTACACTGAGGCGATAAGTGAACAGGCTGTCCGCTTAATTGAAGAAGCAGACCGTGAACGGCCTTTCCTTTTGTACATATCGCACGTGGCACCCCATTGGCCATTACATGCAAGGGAGGAGCATATACGCAAGTTCCAGGGTGTCTACAGCGAGGGATGGGACCACCTGCGGGAGGAGAGACATGCAAGGATGCTGGAAATGGGTCTGGTTGACGAAAAATGGCTGCTTAGTGACCGGGATGAAGAGATTCCTGCCTGGGAAGATGCTCCCGACAAGGATTGGGAGGCGCATCGTATGGCTGTTTATGCTGCACAGGTTTATAGCATGGACCTCGGGATAGGACTGATTGTTGATGCTCTTGAGAGAGGCGGCCTGCTTGAAAACACTCTTATAATGTTTCTTTCAGATAACGGCGCAAGCCACGAAGTAATACAGGGTAGAGAAACCCGTCACGGTTATTTTGAACGAGGCGGGACAACCCCGGATATTTTTCCGGGCGGACCGGATACTTATGCATCATACGGCAGGGCCTGGGCAAATGCGGGCAATACCCCTTACAGAAGATTCAAGCGCTGGATGCATGAAGGGGGCATCGCTACCCCGTTTATCGCACATTGGCCGCAGGTGATAAAACAGGGACAGATAGTTCACCATGTTGCACATATTATCGACCTGATGCCGACATTTATTGAGGTCGCAGGATCTGAGTATCCCGAAGAACTGAACGGAAACAGCCTTACACCCCTTGAAGGAATAAGCTTTTTACCCCTGCTTGAGGGAAGGCTCCAGCCGGAGCATGAGGCGCTTTTCTGGGAGCATCTCGGCTACAGGGCCATGTTGTCGGGCGACTGGAAGATTGTGTCGGAAGGCGGGGACTGGGAGCTGTATAACCTTGCTGACGACCGCACAGAAATGCATAACCTTGCCGGACAAATCCCCGAAAGGGTAAAAGAAATGTCAGCGATGTGGGAAGAGTGGGCCGAAAGGGCTTACGTGAAATAGGAAAAAACCTGCCCGGGTCATCCCCCTTCGGTTTTGCAATGAAATAAGCCGCCTGCCCCGGTAGTAGGGACAGACGGTTCACCTGGATGGTTTAAAAGGATTAATGACGGTAAAATGTCTTTCCGACTATCTTCCAGCCTTCCTCAAATCTGTAAAGCGCAAGGTAATCGGTAAACTGCCTTTGTCCCTGCCTGTAAAGTTCCAGCTTTACCATAGCTGCGGTACCAACAACGTCAATATCAAGGTATTTAACTGTGGCAGGATAGGGCGGCCCGTCAGGATGTTCTGCTTTCTGCTTCTCGTTCCTGGCGATCCATGCCTCTATCGGCATTTCCTGTATCTGGTTGTCAACCAGCATAAGCATTACAAATTCAGGCACAAAATGCTGCCTTATCACATCAGGATCGCCCCAGTTCTGGATACCGTCAATGTAGGCTTTGTCGATCACCCTTCTGATCTCTTCAGCTTCTCCGTTTCCAGTGCTGCAGGCATTCAACTGAAGGCTTACCATCACCGGGACAAGAAATAATAATAGTTTTTTCATTTTTTATAATTTTTTGTTGGCAGATGAAACTTTCCATGTTAATCGACTTCAGGTCAAATTCACATGCAGCCGACTTATCATTTACCCGTTTAAGAATACCTCAAAAATATGAATTTTATAATACTTTTACCTTGGATTATTAGTCAAACCATTACCAGTAAATTATGAAATACAATCTTGAAGTCTGCTCATTCACCACTCAAAGCTGCATAATTGCAGAGGAAGCCGGTGCTGCGAGGGTTGAGCTTTGCGATAACCCGCTTGAAGGCGGAACAACGCCATCATACGGTGCGATAAAAAATGCAAGAGAAAGGATCAGCATCCAGCTTTTTCCTATAATCAGGCCGAGGCCCCGCGACTATTTTTATGATGATGATGAATGGCAGATAGTTATTGACGATATTGCCATGTGCAAAGATCTGGGATGTGACGGTATAAGTGTTGGAGTTCAAAAGTCCGGCGGTGAGATTGATGCCGGCCGGATGAAACGGGTCGTGGAACTTGCCTACCCGATGGAGGTCACCTGTAACAGGGTGTTTGATGCGGTACCCGACCCGTTCGGGGCACTGGAGGTGCTTATCGATGCAGGATGCCGGAGGGTGCTGACTTCAGGCCTGGCAGAGACCGCACCCGGCGGAAGCGGGGTGCTGCGGCAGCTGGTTGAGCAGTCAGCCGGCCGTATAAGCATCATGCCGGGGGCAGGAGTGAGGTCTGCCAACATAATCCAACTGATAAAGGATACCGGGGCATTTGAATATCATACCTCGGCAAGGATTAAGGTTGCCAGCAGTGTGGAATTTCAAAATCCCCGTGTGACAGATACCGGCAACATGTATTTAGCCGATCGTGAAGAGCTCAGGCGGATAGTGCAAATTTTCGGTGAAGCCTTATAAAGCTTGCTTTTTCAGTCAAAACGGGGCTCCCAGGTCATTTCCCGATCGAGCGGGTAAACAGGTCTGCGTAAGTATTACTTCCCGATGCAGAAATTCTTGAAAATGTTGCCCAGTATCTCGTCTGTGGTTATTTGACCGGTTATCTCTCCCAGGTAGTGCAGCACCTCTCTGATGTCCATCGCCAGCAGGTCTCCGGGCAGCAGGTTGTCAAGTCCTTCTGTTGCGCGTTTAACAGCTTCATGGGCATTTTTCAGGGCCTCATAGTGGCGCATGTTTGTAACAACAACATCATTTTCGCCGGGTTTGCCTTCGTTAACGATCGAAACCAGCATATCCTTCAGTTCTTCAAGTCCCTGCTGGGTTTTGGCAGAAATACGGAGCACCCGGTCATTTTTGCCGAGGGAGGGGAACATGTTGTTGCCGGTTGACCCCGTTTTTTCCCCCTGCTCTTTCAGGTCGCTCTTGTTGATCAGGAGAACAAGCTTTTTCCCATCGAATTCCTTTTTTTTTCGCAACTCACAGACAAGGTGGTCTATATGTTCAGGGTTGTCGGTTGCTTCAGCCATAAGGAGGATGATGCGGGCCTGCCTGATCTTATCCATTGTACGTTTTATCCCCATAATCTCAACCTTGTCGGTTGTCTCCCTGATTCCGGCTGTGTCGATGAACCTGAAAGTCATTCCTGCCAGGTGTATTACATCTTCGATGGCATCCCTGGTTGTACCGGGTACTTCTGATACCAGCGCCTTCTCTTCCCTGAGAAGGATATTGAGAAGGGTTGATTTGCCCACATTGGGCTTGCCGGCAATTACCACGGGGATGCCGTTCTTTATAACGTTGCCGAAAGCAAAGGATGAGGTGAGCGACCCGAGCATTGATCCTATTATGCTTAGCAGCCTCTTCAATTCGGCCCTGTCGGCAAACTCTACATCTTCCTCACTGAAATCAAGCTCCAGCTCCACAAGCGAAATGAACTCCAGAAGCCTGCTCCTGAGGGTCCTGAGTTCTGATGAAAAGCCTCCGCGCATCTGCTGCATGGCAATTTTGTGGAATGCTTCCGATTCTGATGCTATCAGATCGGCTACTGCCTCGGCCTGGGAGAGATCCATCTTGCCGTTGAGAAAAGCCCTGCGGGTAAACTCTCCGGGCGCTGCAAAGGATGCTCCGTTATCTATTAGCAGCCGGAGTATCTTTTGCTGAATGTAGACCGATCCGTGACAGGATATCTCAACAACATCCTCGCCTGTATATGAACGGGGCGACCTGAAAATACTCACAAGAACATCATCTACAATCTTGCCGGAGTCGTGAATGCTGCCTCGGGCCATGGTATAGCCGGGCCTCCTCTGCAGCTGGGTATCTTCGCCTGAAGGCCTGAATATTTTCCCGGATATCTCAAATGCCCGGCTGCCGCTTAACCTTATAATGGCAATGGCGCCGTTTCCCGGCGGTGTGGCAATTGCTGCTATGGTTTTTTCTTCGTTCATCTTTTGTAACGGGTCAGGCTTTAAAATTAGCTTTTTTAATGCTTTGTAAAAAACTCTAATAGTTAAATGATTTATATTTGCTTCAACATAAATCCACCTATGCATATTTCAGACGGAATAATTGACACCAACATATGTATTGCCGCCAATGTGGCTGCAATTGGTCTTGTTTGGGTTGCCGGAAGGAAAACTCCGCCGGGTGATGTGCCTAAGATGGGTATGACCGCTGCAGCTCTCTTTGTAGCATCCCTGATCCATTTTCCGCTTGCGGGCACATCGGTGCATCTTGGCCTGTTCGGAGTTGCCGGTATAATCCTGGGAAAGCGTGCATTCCCTGCGGTTTTTGCCGCACTTCTGTTCCAGAGCCTGGTATTTCAGCACGGGGGATTGGTAACATTGGGGGTGAATTCCATAAACATGGGTGCCGGAGCCCTGTTTGCATGGCTGGTATGGCGTATCAGGAGGGTCAATGAGAGAGTCAGGGCTTTCCTTGCCGGAATGCTGGGTGTTGCCGTACCTGTCCTTCTCATGGTGGCGGAGTTCCGCCTTTCAGGCTACGGCAGCCGTATATTGTATCTGCTTGGTGTATATTTGCTGGTTGCAATACTTGAAGGATTTATCACCCTGGCAGCTGCCGGGTTGTTCAGGCGGGTCAGACCGGAGATGCTGGATTGACCTGTTTTTGGCAGGCCGGATTGCCACACCCTGGTGATCATTGTCTGTATGATGTAGAGGAAAAATATTAATATAAGTTACACAAAAATTATAAGTTATGTTAAAATCAACACTTCTGGTCTTTGCAGCGTTTATTGCATCAGGACTGACCGCTGCCGCACATTCGATCAATTTCGAGGTCGAAAGACATGCCCCTGCAGTTTCAGTTCATTCATACTTTACAAGGACATCTCCCCTGGCAGGTGCCAGCGTCGTTATTTATGCACCCGGTGAGGATCAGCCATACCAGACGGGGCGGACCGACAGGCGGGGATTTTTTGTTTTTGTACCGTCTGTTGCAGGTGATTGGGTTTTTGAGATTGATGACGAAAGGGGCCACAGAGACAGGTTAGAAATAAGTATTGATGAAAACTTTGTCAGAGGAGTTACAGGAAGGGAGGAATTACCGGAGGAGGAAGCGGAAGATCACTATGCTGAACCTGCTGAAAAGGAAACAGTTTCTGCTGCCCGCATACCTTTCTTTTACAGGGTTGTATTCGGACTTGCTCTTATATTCGGTATAACAGGTGTATTCTATGGTATCAGGGCTAAACAGTCCGCTTCAAAGACAGAATAAAGTTCAGTTGATTGAAACATTCATTTTTAGACAGGTACAGCGACCTTGATTCACCTGTCCACAGGATTGATCCAAGGGCCCGGCTGATCGCGGCTTTTTCCGCGATCGTAATTATTGTGTCTGAACCTCATGGCAGGCTCCTTCCGTTTGCATTTTACGGGATTATCATATTGTTCATGACGGCTATGACAAGAATACCGCCGGGGTTCATACTTAAACGCTGCCTTGCAGTTTCTCCTTTCATTATAATTGCTGCAGTGTCATACCCGCTTTCAGTGCCGGGAGCAGGTGTGGTGGAAAATGGATATCTGCTGACAGAAGGGGTAAGGAGCGGACTGACAATTTTCCTTAAGGCCTTTTTTGCACTTGTGCTGCTGATACTGCTTACCTCAACAGGCAAGTTTCACCGTCTCCTGGCAGGCTTCCGAAAACTTGGTATGCCACGTCTGCTCGGGGTAATTTCTGCGCTCATGTACAGGTATGTGTTCATCCTTCATGATGAATTGCTCAGAACCTCCAGGGCAAGGGACAGCAGGACTCCGGGAGCCATCAGGACAAGCCGGGTAAGGGTTTACGGAAACCAGGCTGCGATGATCTTCATAAGAAGCCTGGAACGCTCCCAGGTAGTATATAATTCAATGCTTTCCAGGGGGTTTGCCGGAGAGTTCCCGGATATGGACAAATTGAGGGTCCGGGCCGGGGATGTGTTGCCTGCCGGTTTTTTTATATTGCTGCTTTTAACGGTACGGATCATATCTCAACCGTTGACTGAAAGACTCTTTAACTGATAAAATGGCTTGTGGAATAAAGATAGAGAATCTCAGTTTTTCATATACTGCCGGCAATCAGGTACTGAAAAACGTTTCACTGGATATCGGTCCGGGTGAAAAACTCGGCATAATAGGCCCTTCGGGTGCAGGAAAATCGACTCTGCTGCTGCATCTTAACGGAATTCTTGCAGGTGATGGTGTTGTAATGATAGGTGATACAAAGGTTGAAAAAAGATCGCTGCCGGATATCAGGAGGCAGGTTGGACTGGTGTTTCAGAATCCTGACGACCAGCTTTTCAATCCCACCGTGGAGGAGGATGTTGCATTCGGCCCGCTTAATTTCGGATATACACGCGGGGAGGCTGCAACCAGGGTGAGGCAGGCCCTGGGGGAGATGAACCTTGAGGGATTTGAAAATGCCGATTCCCATCATCTTTCGCTGGGTGAGAGAAAGCGTGTTGCACTGGCAACGGTTCTTGCAACCAGTCCGGGTGTTATTGCATTCGACGAGCCCTTCTCAAGTCTCGATTCTGTTATGGTGGTCCAGCTCCTGGGTATTATCGGCAGACTTGATGCAACGCTGGTCATAGTCTCACAATCATTGCTTCCGCTGGCTTCTTGCTGTGACCGGCTTGCCGTTCTTGTCGGTGGAGAGATAAGGGCCTGCGGCAGGAAGGAGGAGGTGCTGGCCGACGAGGCACTGATGCGTGAAGGGGGAGTGGATATGGGATTTTACAGGGAGGCATTTAAAAAATACCTGGAGTAGCAGGTGAAAAAAGAGATCATTTATAATCAAAAGGAGATTATTTTTGTTAAACGTTAAGTACAGGTGGATAAAGTGAGAAAAATGCTAAAATTGAGAATATGAACAGGAAGGATGAAAAGATAGATGGAAAAATGATGAGTATTGCCGGGCAGAAACATGAGGCTCTTAAAAAGGAACTTCGCCGGTATGACAGGCTTATCATAGCATATAGCGGGGGACTGGACAGTGCATTGCTGCTGAAAGTGGCTCATTCGGTTCTGGGTGAAAATGTGCTGGCGGTTATATCAGACTCACCCTCAATTGCCCGCAATGAGCTGCAGCAGGCAGTATCATTCGCCAACGAAACCGGTGCGCGGATCAGGGTGATCAACACCAGGGAGCTTGACGATCAGAATTATTCAAGGAACCCGGATGACCGTTGCTATTACTGCAAGAAGGAGCTTTATGAGTATATAGGTGATATAGCCTCAGAAGAGAGGATACGGTATGTTGCCAACGGGACAAATGTGGATGATCTGGATGATTACAGGCCCGGACTCAAGGCGGCTGATGAGCACCAGGTTGTCAGTCCCCTGAAGGATGCAGGACTTACCAAGGATGATATACGGCTTGTTGCAAGGCTTATCGGACTCGATATATGGGATAAGCCGGCAAGTCCCTGCCTGGCATCGAGAATTCCCTACGGAAGCCCGGTAACGAGGGAAAAACTTTCACAGGTGGAGATGGCCGAGGAGTTTGTAAAATCATTCGGCGCCAGGGAGATAAGGGTGCGTCATTTTGGCGGCCGGGCTGTTCTTGAAGTCAACCCGGTTTACCGGGAGATTGTTGAGAATAACCTTGCATCGATAAAGAGGGAGTTTTCGCTGCTTGGTTTTACGGAAACCGAAGTGCAGGATTTTAAAAGTGGTTCGCTTAACCAGTTAATCAATATAAATGCAAAAAGATAAGATCAGGGCGCTGCTTGACAGTGTCAGAAACAGGGATGTGACTGTTGAAGATGCACTTGGCCGGCTTGTCAACCTTCCTTATGAGGACCTTGGCTTTGCAAGGCTTGACCATCACAGGGCACTCAGAAGAGGTTATCCCGAGGTCATCTTCTGCCAGAATAAAACGGTAGACCAGGTAAAGAGCATTGTTGAGCACCTTGCCCGCCAGAACAATGTTCTGGGAACAAGGGCCACCCCGGAGATGTTTGATGCTGTGAAGAGCCTGTTTCCCGACGCGCAATACAATGAGATCGCGCGCACCATTACGGTAACAAGGGAGGGTGAGCAACCTGAGGCTGACAGCTCCAGGCACATCCTGGTAATCAGTGCAGGCACCTCTGATATGCCGGTGGCCGAAGAGGCTGTGGTGACGGCCCGTTTCATGGGTAACCATGTTGAAAAGCTTTATGATGTGGGTGTGGCCGGTTTGCACCGGCTGCTGGGCAGCAAAAAAATGATAGACGATGCCAATGTGCTCATAGTGGTTGCCGGCATGGACGGAGCTCTTCCGTCGGTTGTGGGGGGACTGGTTGAAAGGCCGGTAATCGCGGTTCCTACGTCTGTGGGGTACGGGGCCAGCTTTAACGGTGTTGGCCCCCTTCTGACCATGCTTGCTTCCTGTGCCCCGGGTGTGACCGTTGTGAATATTGACAACGGGTTCGGGGCGGCCTACTTTGCTTCTCTTGTAAACAAATAGCTTAAAGTCGAATAATATATGAGGATAGCCTACTTTGACTGCTTTTCGGGTATCAGCGGCGACATGCTGGCCGGGGCGCTTCTGGATGCGGGACTTGATTTCGGTGTACTGAAAAAGGAGATAGATAAGCTCGGACTTCCGGGTGTAAGCATTTCTGCATCCGCGATTGTTAAACAGAATATAGCATCGACCAGGTTCACGGTGAAATACCCTGAGCAGAAGCATCATCGGAAACTGGATGATCTGATACAGCTTGTGGAGAATACCTCCCTTGAAGCGGATGTCAGGGAAAAGGCAAGGGAGGTTTTCACAAAAATTGCGGTTGCCGAGGCAAGGATTCATAATATGCCTGTCGAGAAGGTGCATTTTCACGAAATAGGTGCGGTTGACACCGTTGTCGATGTAGTAGCTGCACTTACAGGCTTCAGGAAACTGGGCATTGAAAAGGTTTATTGCTCGCCCCTGAATGTGGGATCGGGTTTTGTTACCTTTTCACATGGCAAGTTCCCTGTTCCGGCTCCGGCTACTGCTGAAATACTCAAGGGAGTGCCTGTATACTCTGCCGGCTCTAAGGGTGAGCTGGTTACTCCTACGGGCGCGGCTTTGATTACCGCACTTGCCGGCGGGTTTGGAGATATGCCGCCTATGGTGGTCTCTGCTGTTGGATACGGTGCCGGGACTAAAGATTTTGAGCAACCCAACGTGCTGAGGGTCTTTGTGGGGGAGACGGACCAGGGCCAGTCTGCTTCAAACATAGATGTTATCGAGACCAACATTGACGATATGAATCCCCAGTTTTTCGATCATGTTATCGATATGCTTTACCGGGAAGGCGCTCTTGAGGTGTTCCTTACAAATATACAGATGAAGAAGAACAGGCCTGGCATCAGGCTTACCGTCCTGGCGAGAACGGAGGAAAGAGAGAGGCTTCTTAAAGTCCTTTTCAGGGAAACAACTACCATCGGGGTCAGGATACGCCGTGAATCGAGAGAAGTGCTGGAGAGGAAGGCTGTAACCGTCGCCACGCCGCTTGGCGAAATCAACGCTAAGGTTTCCTGGTTTGCAGGCGAGATTGTGAATGTCAAGCCCGAGTATGAGGATCTGAAAAGGGTAGCTCTTGAAAAAGGTATTCCCCTGAAGCTTGTTTCTGCTGAGATAGGCAGATATCTTGAGGAATTCATCAAATCCCCCGATGGATAGAATATGTTCTTTGTAGCAGCGACAAATTGAAAATTAATAAATCAAACTGAAATATAATGAGTGTTCTGGTCAATAGCAGTTCAAAACTAATAGTCCAGGGATTTACTGGCAGTGAAGGCAGCTTTCATGCTTCCCAGATGATCGAATACGGTACAAATGTGGTGGGTGGTGTCACACCCGGAAAGGGCGGACAGGAACATCTGGGGAAGCCCGTTTTCAATACCGTTTCAGAAGCTGTAAAGGAAACCGGAGCAAACACTTCGGTGATTTTTGTTCCCCCGCCTTTTGCGGCAGATGCCATTATGGAGGCTGCAGAAGCAGGCATAGAGGTGATTGTGGCCATCACGGAGGGTATTCCGGTATCTGACATGGTCAAGGTCAAAGAGTACCTTAAAGGGCGTAAAACCACCCTTATCGGCCCTAATTGTCCGGGAGTTATCACGCCTGGCGAAGCCAAGGTCGGTATTATGCCGGGTTTTATCCATGAAAAGGGCACTGTCGGAATAGTTTCCCGGTCGGGTACCCTTACGTATGAGGCGGTTGACCAGGTAACCAAGGAGGGGCTGGGACAGTCCACCTGCATAGGTATAGGTGGCGACCCGGTTGTGGGTACCACCACGCTTGATGCTGTGAAACTGCTCATGGAGGATCCGGGTACCGAAGGTATTATCATTATAGGTGAGATTGGCGGGAACATGGAGGCTGATGCAGCCCGGTGGATAAAGGATCACGGCACAAAGCCGGTAGTTGGTTTCATTGCCGGGCAGACCGCCCCAAGGGGTCGCAGGATGGGGCACGCAGGAGCCATAATAGGGGGCAGCGACGATACAGCCGCCGCAAAGATGAAGATCATGAGTGAATGTGGCATTACCGTTGTTGAATCACCGGCAGACATTGGAAATACAATGGCCGCGCTACTGAAAAAATAAATACTCCGGCGAGACTGTGGTGGAACCAGGCGTGATCTTCGGTCTTTTGCATGTTTATACCGGAAGCCGGCATGTTTCAGTCCGCCAAAATGATCCGGTAAAACCCGGAAGGGAAGGGCTTGTCAGAGCTTCTCTTCCATCATCTGTTCGACGGTCTCGATACCAATTCTTTTCGCGATTATTGTCTTGTCGGCATCAAGGATGTACAGGGTCGGGGTGCTGTATATATCGTAATTGAAGCGGAAGTTGGACTGGTTCTGGGGGTCAAAAACATTTACCCATTCAAGGTCGTTGCTGCCGATATATTCTTTCCACTCTTCGACATCGCCATAAATGTAGACCCCGAATACTGCCAGTCCGCGTCCCCTGTATTGCCTGTAGAGCTCATTAAGCCTGGGCGTTACCACTTTGCAGTGGCCGCATGCCGGTTCGTAGAAATAGATGATAGTGTATTCAGCTTCGGTTTCGTGAAGGCTCACCATATCACCTTCAGGGTTCCTCATTCTCATCTCCGGGGCGGTCCGCCCTATGAGGTTTGGTTTTATACGTTCAACACGGTCACGAAGCCGTCTGATTGTCTCTTCGTTGACCCAGTGTGCTTCCCCGCTGAGGTAATACTTCTCGGCCAGCTCCACGAAAACCTCGTCCATTCCCATGATATTGGACCTTTCAAAATGGTTGAGCAGATAGACAAGGACATACTGGAAAACCTGGTCATCTTCCCTTGAAAGCTCAACTACCCTGATGGCTTCAGGGATGATCATATCGGGTACCTGCATGATGGTACGTGTAAAGAAATGCTCCAGGCGGTTGTGAAGCACAGGTGTGCGGAGGAGCCGTGCATCGGAAAAATCGATGTTGTCGAAATAGTGCTTTTTATTGTATTCGTAACCCATCCGCCACCTCAGCGAATCGGGGTTCCGGGCATCGGGAGGAATTTCAAAATCGGGTATCTGCGGGTTCTGCATTGCCCTAATGAGGTTGGCCAGAAGTGTTCCGGGGTGATCGTTGATTATTGAATTCCAGTATTCCTGAACCTGCCTGTCCAGCTCCATTCCTTTTTCCCGCAATATTGCCATTGAATCGGGGTTGTTCCTGTTCTCCTCCATTCGTTTCTGCAGGTCAGATGATGCAGTTTGCCTCTGGTTCATAAACCTGTGATATTCGAAGAACTGCTCATTCTCGGCTGAACCGGTCACTTTCATGTGGTTTACCGGATTGTCGGCGCTTGTCTCAATGCCGAAATACTGTTCCCGGTCCACCAGAAGCTCGAAATAGTCCATGTCGGGCATCACAACCAGGTATATCCCACCGGGAAGAGATTCTTCGCCGGCAAATACTCCCTGTCCGTGTGCATCAACTCTTATCGTATCCTTGATATATTTCCTGTTACCGTAATGATATGCCAGCAGCAGTGTCGTATCCTGCAGCCCTGCGATCCTTACGTTGATATTGTAACCCGAAGGATATGCCCGGGCCGTTGCTGTCAGCAGGATAAGCAGTATTATTGTCACATTTCTGAAACTCTTCATATATGAATGATTTAATTTTACGTCAATCAATTGAACAGCAAAAATAGCACCAACAATTCTATTCCTCAAAGAAAAATTATATTTACGGCTGGCAAACCGGCTTTACCTCTCCGTTCCAATCCTCTGGTAGACTGCCAGCAGTTTATGCTTCTCACGGTCCCAGTTAAGTTCTTTCGCAGCTTTTTCAAGTTTCCCCTTCCATTTGCCGGGCGGTGCGGCGAGCACCTCATTGATTTTTTCTGATAACCCTTTCGGGGAAAGGCATCCTGCCACCATTCCCACTCCATATTGCTCAACTATGCGCCGTGGTTCAGGCAGGTCGGATACCACCACCGGTATGCCTGCCATAATGTAATCGAAAAGTTTGTTCGGGAGACTGTAACGGTAATTAAGGTTGCTGTCCTTGTCTATCGACAACCCGCAGTCGCACAGAGAAGTAAGTTGCATCAATCTTTCCCGGGGCATGGTAGCAATAAAGAACACCTTCTTTTCAAGGCCCTCTGCTTTAACTAATTTGCGGAGCCCGGGTATTGCATCCCCCTTGCCAGCTATTACAAGTATGGTGTTGCCGGTATGGTGCATGCACATGACAGCCTCCTCGGCGCCCCTGTCGGTGTTTATTCCTGCGCCCTGCATTATAACCATTTTCATGCTGTCCGGCAGGCTGAAATTTTGTCGTTTTGCAGCAGGAATGTTGTAAACGGGAACAGGAAGGTTCCTCACGACATCAATGTTGCTTCCATACCTTTCAGAGTAAACAGAGGCAATTGATCGGCTTACCGTTATAAAATGCTCTATCTTGGGAAGAATCAGCTTTTCAATGGTTTCCCATATCTTTTTCACAACCGGCCGCCCGTTAAGTTCAGGAACACCTGTAAAATACTCATGGCTGTCATAAACAAGGGGTTTTCTTTTCAGCCTGGAGGCGAGGTAGCAGGCAGGAAGAGTATCCAGGTCGTTTGAGTTTACGATGTCAAACCGTTTAAAAAGCAGGAAGAAGAAAAGCTTTATGTTGTATTCGGCATAAAATAGAGGTCCACGTCTGAACAGATGCTTCACCCTCATTGTCCGGTAAGGCCTGCGTTCAACAGGGAGGCTTTCCCTCAAAATCCTCCCTCTGAGGATGATTTCATACCCGTATTCATACAATGCGGAGCAGTGCCGGCTCAGCCTCTGGTCAGTTGCCAGGTCGTTTGTTGCAGCAACTATGATGCGCATATTGTTCATTATCTGCGCTAATATATTCAATATAGTGAGGAATGTGAATGAATTGTAAAAACCTTTAATATTATTTAAAATGTTTCTAAATAAAAGAAATTGTGGTTATTTTTACAATGAATCTGAAAATAATTTTTGTTGAATTATTAACTATTAAAATTGAACAAAATTAATCTTATTCTGTTTATGTGTCAGTAAACTTTTTAGAGGAGAAAATATTCTGAGTTTAAACAACTGATTGTGAATAGTAAAAATATAATGAAAAACAAAAAATCAAATAATATGAAAACAATAAATGTAAAATACCCGGTATACTTTTTAGCAACCTTGTTTGCCTTAATACTGGCAGGCAGTGAAATTATGGCAGGTTCAGGCGCAGTTGCCGCCCGAAAAACCGAAGCTGTAAATTATTACCTTGACGGAATAACAGGAGAAATAAGCAAGGAATCTGCTGTGGATCTGGCAGAGTGGATGGTTGACCTGTCTACCTGGAACGTATTCGCTTTTGAAGAAGCCACTGAAGCTGAGCCTTACCTGGCAGATTGGATGGTTGACCTGTCTACCTGGAACGTATTCGCTTTTGAAGAAGCCACTGAAGCTGAGCCTTACCTGGCAGATTGGATGGTTGACCTGTCTACCTGGAATGTATTCTCTTTTGAAGAAGCCACTGAAGCTGAGCCTTACCTGGCAGATTGGATGGTTGACCTGTCGGCCTGGAATGTATTCTCTTTTGAAGAAGCCACTGAAGCTGAACCTTGCCTTGAGAATTGGATGACCGATATCTCAGCCTGGGATATTTACCCCTTTTTCTATGAAAAAGAGCATGAATATGAAATTGAGCAGTGGATGATCGATATCGGAAGCTGGGACATTAACTTCAGCAGAGATTGTGACAACCTTTATGTTGTCAGGCACAGGAAATGCTGATAGATTTTCTTGATCAGATTATTCTGACCAGCAGGGGCCGTTAAATTAAACGGCCTTTTTTCTTGTTAATAAGTGGTGAAGGCAACATTGATAATGGCGACGGATTTAAGGTGATTCTTATTATCTTTGCGTTCTTTGAATAAGATCATGTGATTCCCGCCTTTTTATGAGAATTGAAGCAATAGTTGCCGGCGCTGTCAGCCGGTTCTTTAAGGATAATAATCTGACACTGCCTGATCAGTCGATGATCCAGATACAGAAGACCCGCAAGGAATTCAGTGGAGATATTACACTCGTGGTTTTCCCGCTGATGCGTATCATGAAGAAATCACCTGTTGAAGCCGGGGAGGAGCTTGGGCAATACCTTAAGCAATTGCCCCAGATAAGCGATTTTAACGTAATAAAAGGGTTTCTCAACCTGGTTATTGAGCAATCGTACTGGACGGGTTTTGTATCAGAGACTGCCTCTAAAGAGAATTACGGGGTAATTGAAAAGCCGGGGTCAGGTGATACCGTGCTTGTCGAATTTTCTTCACCAAATACCAATAAGCCTCTCCATCTGGGGCATATAAGGAATAACCTCCTCGGCTACAGTATTTCACTGATACTCGAGGCAAATGGTAGTGAAGTTAAAAAGGTAAACCTTGTCAATGACCGGGGCATCCATATCTGCAAGACCATGCTTGCATGGGAGAAATGGGGTGATAACAGGACGCCTGACGATGCAGGAATGAAAGGTGATCATTTTGTGGGTGAAATGTATGTGCTGTTTGAAGATGCATACAGGAAGGAGGTTAATGAGCTCGTTGCAGGCGGCATGAGAGTGGAACAGGCAAGGATTGAGGCCCCGCTTATGGATGAGGCACGTGAAATGCTGAGAAGGTGGGAGGCAGGCGATCCCGGTGTTTACAGCTTGTGGGAAAAGATGAACGGATGGGTATATGAGGGTTTTGATGTTACCTACCGGAGGCTGGGTGTCTCGTTCGACAAGATCTATTATGAATCGGATACATATCATACCGGTAAGAAGATCGTGGAGGAGGGCCTTGAAAAGGGTGTGCTAAAAAAGAGGGAGGACGGATCGGTATGGGCCGATTTGACTGGCCGGGGACTTGATGAGAAGCTGCTGCTCAGATCAGATGGCACATCTGTGTATATGACTCAGGATCTGGGAACGGCTGTAATGAGGCAGCAGGATTTCAATGCAGGCAAAATGTATTATGTCGTCGGGAATGAACAGGATTACCACTTCAAGGTGCTGGGACTCATTCTTGATGAGCTGGGCTATGAATGGGCCGGTTCATTGCAGCACATATCCTACGGGATGGTTGAGTTACCTTCGGGTAAGATGAAATCAAGGGAGGGCAAGGTGGTGGATGCCGACAATCTGATTGAGGAGATGATAGAAACCGCCGGCAGGTTGTCAGCCGAACTGGGTAAACTTGACGGACTTTCGGTTGAAGAGAAGGATGAGATAATCAGGAAAATCGGCATGGGCGCACTTAAGTATTTTATCCTGAAGGTGGATCCGAAAAAAAACATGATTTTCAATCCTGAAGAGTCTATTGATTTTAATGGAAATACAGGCCCTTTTATCCAGTATACCCATGCAAGGATATGCTCTCTGTTAAAAAAGGCTGAAGATAACGGAGTGAGGGCAGAAGGAGCAGATCCCGGCAGTATAGCGCTAAGCGATAAGGAGGTTAGGGTTGCGGCACTGCTGCATGAATTTCCTGATGTGATAGCTGAAGCGGGCAAAACCTGCAGTCCGGCTCTTATAGCCAACCTGGTCTATAACCTGGCCAAAGAGTATAACCAGTTTTACCATGATCATCAGGTGATTAAGGAGAGTGACAGCAGGGTCAGAAGTTTCAGGCTGCAATTGTCATTGCTGACGGGCCACGTAATCAGGACTGGGATGGGCCTTCTTGGCATAGATATGCCTGAGAAGATGTGATACTGCAGGTAATAAAAATTGGCGAAAGCTGTTCTAATAATTAATTTTGCATAGTTAACAGGATAAATTGAGATAAAAATGTTTGAAAACCTATCCGACAAACTTGAACGATCATTCAAGCTGCTTAAGGGCGAGGGGTATATATCCGAGATAAATGTTGCCGAAACTCTTAAGGAGGTAAGACGTGCCCTGCTTGATGCCGATGTGAATTACAAGATCGCCAAGAACTTTACTGATACAGTCAAAGAGGAGGCACTGGGACAGAATGTGCTTGCATCTGTCAAACCCGGCGAGATGCTGGTCAAGATAGTGCATGATCAGCTTGCTGCGCTTATGGGCGGCAGGATGGAAGATGTGAATATCAAGGCTAATCCATCCGTCATACTGGTTGCCGGTCTGCAGGGATCAGGCAAGACAACCTTTTCGGGGAAGCTTGCAAAGTTCCTTAAGTCAAAAAAGGGAAAAAACCCTCTCCTTGTGGCCGGAGACGTTTACCGCCCGGCTGCTATCGAACAGCTTAAGATCATTGGCGACCAGGTTGAAGTTCCTGTTTATACGGAAGAGGGTAACATGAAGCCTGTCAAGATTGTAAAGTCAGCTATAAAACATGCGAGACAGCAGGGCCACAATCTGGTGATAATAGATACCGCAGGCCGTCTTGCAGTTGATGAGCAGATGATGAATGAGATTGCAGAGATTAAAAAAGCTGTCGAACCTCATGAAATCCTCTTTGTGGTTGATTCAATGACCGGACAGGATGCAGTTAATACTGCAAAGGCTTTTAATGACCGTCTTGATTTTGATGGTGTTGTGCTGACCAAGCTTGACGGTGACACACGTGGTGGTGCAGCACTTTCAATAAGGTCGGTGGTTGATAAGCCTATCAAGTTTATCGGGACAGGCGAAAAGCTGGACGCAATAGATGTGTTTCACCCTGAGAGGATGGCGGACAGGATCCTGGGGATGGGAGATATAGTGACGCTGGTCGAAAGGGCCCAGGAGCAGTTCGATGAGGAAGAATCCAGGAAACTTCATAAAAAGATAGCCAAAAACCAGTTCAATTTTGACGATTTCATTTCACAGATCCAGCAGATCAAAAAAATGGGCAATATCAAGGAGCTGGCCTCAATGATACCCGGAGTGGGTAAGGCAATGAAAAATCTTGATATAGACGATGATGCTTTCAAGGGAATTGAAGCTATAATTAAATCCATGACCCCTGAAGAGAGAAATAACCCCGCAGTGATCAACGGCAGCAGAAGGAAAAGGATAGCCGACGGCAGCGGTACAACCATACAGGAGGTAAACCGCCTTATCAAGCAGTTTGATGAAACCCGGAAAATGATGAAAATGATGACCAGTGGCAAAAAGGGTGGCAAGATGATGAAGGGCATGCCAACGATGGGTCGTTAAAGTATAACTTTAATAAAGGTTGTTAATAAGCTTTATTTTATGATTTTACTTGATGGTAAAAATATTGCCTCTCAAATTAAGATAGAGATAGCTGACAGGGTTCTGGAAATTGACAGGTCAGGTGGGAAGATGCCGCATCTTGCAGCAGTAATTGTAGGTAATGATGGTGCCAGTGAGACTTACGTCGCTCACAAGGTGAGGGCGTGCAAAGAGGTCGGCTTTAAAAGCACTCTTGTACGGCTGGATGAACAGGTTGCTGAAGAAATACTGCTTGAGAAGATAGATGAGATAAACAACAACCCTGATATAGACGGGATGATCGTGCAATTGCCTCTTCCTCCACATATTTCGGAAGGCAAGGTGATTGAAAGAATAAAAGTGGAAAAGGACGTGGACGGGTTTCATCCGGTTAACGTTGGCAGGATGTTCATTGGCCAGCCTGCCTATATTTCTGCAACTCCCTATGGTATTATCCAGCTTATTGAAAGATACAACATTGAAACCTCCGGGAAACACTGCGTTATAATAGGCAGGAGCAATATCGTTGGGAAACCGATGGCTGCACTTATGTCACGTAAGGGTTATCCCGGTGATTGCACCGTAACGATTTGTCACAGCCGCACCCGGAACCTGGACGATATCTGCCGCCGGGCCGACATACTTGTTGCTGCACTTGGAAGTGCCGGATTTGTTAATGCTGAAATGGTTAAAGAGGGAGCCGTTGTTATTGATGTAGGCATTACGCGTACCAGGTCAGCTGAAACCAGGTCGGGCTGGAAGCTGCTTGGTGACGTTAAGTTTGACGAGGTTGCGCCAAAATGCAGCTATATTACACCGGTGCCCGGAGGAGTAGGGCCCATGACGATAGTTTCACTGCTTGCAAATACTCTGAAAGCATCGGCCAGGGAAGTTTACGGATAATGCCTTGCCCGGTACCGCTGTTGTCTGAATATGGTACTTTTGGCCTTTCCCGGATCACTCCAGGCTGAATTCCTTACCTCCTGACAATAACCCTTCAATATAAACCTCCATCAGGAATGTGCCGCTTTCCAGCCTGTCTTCATGCACCAGGGTAAAGCTCAGGGGAACTGACTGGCGGTTATATTGTATTGCCGTGTATTCGGTAAAATGCCTGGTTTCTCCTGTATCGGCAATGGTGAACGTCTCCTGCGACCTGTTCACCACATTCCCTTCAGGATCAGTCATAACAAGGTGAATACTCTTTGAACCGGGCTCGACAAGTATGTTTCCGTTAATCTCAAAACTTACAGTCGTGCGGTTGACCCTGCGTGCAAGCTCCATTGTGACAGGCCTGCCCAGCCACCTGTCCCTCAGGTTTGTAACACACACGTTATATGCCTTCAGGTAAGTGGCTTCATCAACTCTCGCCAGGAGTGCCTGATGACGGGTCTCCATTTCGGAAAGTTTTTCTTTTAATTCCTGCAGATCGGCCATGAGTTGCTGCCTTTCCTCTCTAAGCCTGGCAAATTCCTCCCTGAGGGCCTCAAGTTCGGCAACTTGTTGACGCAACTGGTCGATTTCTGCCACCTGGTTACGCAACCTGTTGATTCGAACATCCCTCAGATTTATCTCCGCTTCAAGGGCTGCTGCGCTTTCCCTTATAGTATTAATTTGTGCATTAAGCCCGGCTATATCTGATTTCAACCGGGCATTTGCCTCCTCGGCTGCTTCTTTTTCTGCCGTAACCGTGGCAAGCTCTTTGCTGAGCTCTTCTTTTTCATTGTTCATCGTGCTGTTGCGAACGAACAGGAATACGTTGCCAAGAATTGAAAGCAGCAGAATAACCGCTATTACGATACTGGTGCTTTGCTGTGATTTAAGCTGGCGCTCAAGCCGCTTTTCCCTGTAGTTTTCCATTTTTTGATATAATAGTATTAAATGATTTGTTTTGTCTGGAATTCGCAATTTAGTGCAAATTAATACAATAATTGATATTTCACAAAAATAGCGGCACTTTTGTACCTTGTTTATTAGTTGTTGAAAAAAAACAGGCGTTCCCAGACTTTGTTACAGGGATTAATCATATATTTAACTGACAAGTGAGCCGTTTATATTGATTTTATTGGCATTTTGGCCTGAAGTTGGACGCAGATGCCGGCAATTTTTAATTATTGTTGCATTATCTATTACGAAAAGGTAGTTAATTTAGTAATTTCGCAGTGAAAATTGCCTGGAAAAAACAGCATTGTTCGCTTTGCAGTCAACTTAAAATACACCTGCAATGAGTGAGGAAAAAGATAGGTACTTTAGCGACAGCAGTATAAAGGTCCTTATATCCCGGTATGAGTCAATGATTTCCGGCATGCAGAAATGCTATTTCGACGTTGATGAGTTTGAGGAGATAATTGACCACTATTTGTCCGCCGGAAGGCATAACCGTGCCTATATTGCCGTTCAGAATGCACTCAGGCAGCATCCCTCATCTATTTCACTGCAGCTTAAAATGGCAGTTATCCTTAATGAGAAGTCAAAACCGCTTGAATCACTGAATATTCTGAGAACTCTTGAAAAGATTGAGGTTAATAACCCCGAGATATATTTTACCAAAGGTATTGCATTAAACCTGGCAGGCCGGGAAAAAGAAGCAATAAAGCAGTTCAACAGGGCCATTATGCTAACTGATGATGGCAAAGCTGAGCTGATGTACAATATTGCAATGGTGTTTGAACAGAAAAACGAATATCACACGGCGCTGGATTTTATGTTAAGGGCATATGAACTTGAACCGGCCAATCTTTCATTTATCTACGATATTGCATATTGTTATGAAAGAAGCGGAGAAAGCGACAAGTCTGTTGAATATTACAATAAATACCTTGATATTGACCCCTTTTCGGAAAATGTCTGGTATAACCTGGGAGTTGTATATAACCGCACAGAGGATTATGAACGGGCTATTGAGGCATATGACTATGCAATAGCACTTGATGATGAATACTCATCAGCATGGTTCAACAAAGCCAATACGCTGGCCAACAGTGGCAGTTACGATGCAGCAATTGAGGTTTACAAGCAGTTGTTGTTCCTCGAAGAAAATAATGAGCAGGTTGTATGTTATATCGGAGAGTGTTATGAAAAGCTTGAGCAGTGGGATAGAGCGCTTGAATATTACAACAGGACAATCAAATTGAATCCCGATTATGCAGACGCATGGCTCGGTATGGGCATGGTAATGTTTTCGGTAGGTGATTACCCGCAAAGCCTCATTCATGTTAAAAAGGCCCTTGAGCTTCATCCTGAGAATCCCGAATACTGGTATGCAACAGGAAACATAAATGTGAAGCTTGGCCTGATGAGGGATGCCCTGAAAGCATACAGGAAAGCTGTCAGTATTGATCCGGGAGACCTGGAATCATGGGTTAACCTTGCAGAAACGCTGCAAGATATGAAAGATCATGAAGGCGCAATCCGGACCCTGGAGGCCGCATCAGATGCAAATCCCGGAATGGCATATATAAATTACAGGCTGGCCGGGCATTATCTGATGGCAGGAAACAATGAAATGGCAGGTCACTGTTTGAGTCTGGCACTTTCACAGGATCATGAGATGTACAGGGAATTTCTGGAGTGGTACCCGGGGGCGGCAAGGAAAAAGATTGTCCGTAAAATATTGAAAGCTTACGGGAAGAAAAGTGGATAAGAATAAATCTTTAGTTTATATGAACTATGATATTACACATATCCCCAGCAGGATAGACAAACCCAGAGATAAAGGAATTACCATGATGATGGATAAAGGGCTTAGCGTTTTACAGGCCTCAGAATTTGTAAAATCATCAGGTGATTTTACCGATTTTGTCAAGTTGGGATTTGGCACCGCGCTTATAACAAAAGATCTCGACAAGAAGCTTGATGTTTATCGTGAAGGCGGCATCAGACCTTATTTTGGAGGCACCCTGTTCGAGATATTCTATATGAGGGGTATGTTTGATGAATTCAGGAGATATTCTTCAGGGTACAAGCTTGACCTGGTTGAGGTATCTGATGGCACAATAATTATGGAACATGAGAAAAAGCTTGAATGCATCAGGTTGCTTTCAGAGGATTTCCAGGTTCTTTCGGAGGTGGGGTCAAAGATTTCGGGTGTCGTAATACCTGTTGAAAGATGGACCGGAATGATGAAGGCCGAACTTGAAGCAGGGTCATGGAAAGTTATCGCTGAAGCCCGTGAGAGTGGAACAGTCGGTATATATAATGCTGACGGTTCGGCCAATACCGGCCTTGTTAAGGATATTGCCGATAATATTGATCCTGAATTGGTTATTTGGGAAGCACCGCTGAAAAATCAACAGGTTTATTTTATTAAGTTGCTGGGCGCCAACGTTAACCTTGGTAATATTGCCCCGGACGATGTTTTGGCAATGGAGGCCCTGAGGCTTGGTTTACGGGGAGATACGCTGACTGATTTTACCGGGAATACACCAGGTCTCCAAATACCTTAACCATGATCAGTAATATAAGGGAGTACTTCATTCTTACCATGAAGGGATTTGCCATGGGGGCGGCAAATGTAATTCCCGGGGTTTCAGGAGGGACAATAGCGCTTGTTACAGGGGTATTTGAAAAGTTGATCCATTCTGTAAGATCTATCGATCATATTGCCCTTGGATTTCTTCTGAGAGGCAAATTCAGGTCTTTTTCTTCGCGAATCAACCTCTACTTTCTGATTGCAATATTTTCGGGGGCTGTACTGAGTGTTTTTACGCTGGCAAGGCTTCTCGGGTTCCTTTTCGATAATTTCACTGTCCTTGTCTGGGCATATTTTTTCGGCCTCATACTTGCATCGGTCTATTTTGTTGGCAAACGCACTGAAAGATGGTCTTTCAAAGTCTTTGCGCTTTTTGCTGCAGGCGCTGTTATCGCAGTATGGATATCAAGCATGAGTCCTGCAGAAGGTAGCGAAAATACTTTATATCTTTTATTGTGCGGGGTAGTTGCGGTGTGCAGCATGATCCTGCCGGGGCTCTCCGGTTCATTCATACTTATCCTGATGGGCAACTATGAGCTGGTTGCCATCGAGGCCATAAATGAACTCAGGGTAGATATCCTGCTTCCGGTTTTTGCAGGAATAATTGCCGGATTGCTTGCTTTTTCTCATTTTCTTTCCTGGATATTCAAAAATTTCAGGGATCAGACACTCGGTGCCCTGACAGGTTTCATCGCGGGGTCACTCTATATATTGTGGCCCTGGAAAAACCCGGTATACAAGACTGATGAAATTGGCAATCTTATAGTCCGGACAGATGGGAGTCCTGTTATTGAGAATTACACCAGGTTTATACCGGAATCATTGACCCCTGAAGTCTTAATCGCGTTGTTTCTTATGGTCGCCGGACTTTTATCAATATGGGTGATCGAGAAATTTGCCGAAAACAGACAATAATCATACTGGCCGCCAGAATACGGAAACTAATTTATATTTTACTAATTATGTTGAGATATAATATTTTGTATATTAATTTATTAAAAGGTATTATATTAATTAAGATTTTAAGTATTTCAACTCTATGTGTCAATGCCGGTGACAATTTGCTTGATGATTATATCAGGTATGGCATTGAAAATAATCTCGCTCTGCAGCAGAAAAGAGAGAATTACAAAATGAGCCTTGAGCTTCTCAGGGAAGCACGGGGACTGTTTTATCCTTCGATGAGCTTCAATATGCGTTATACTCTTGCAAGAGGGGGAAGGGTGATTGAGTTTCCCGTGGGAGACCTTCTAAATCCGGTATATTCAACTCTTAATTTACTGACGGGAACCCAGGATTTTCCTCAAATTGAGAATGAATATTTCTATTTCTACAGGCCAAAAGAGCAGGAAACCAAGGTAAGAGTGGTTCAACCTGTTTTTCATCCTGAAATATGGTACAACAGCCGTATCAGGGAACACGAAAAAGAGATAGGGCAAATTGATATTGAGATATACAAGCGGGCACTGGTAGCTGAAATAAAAAAGGCTTATTTTAATTACATCAAATCAGGAAAGGTTGAAAAGATTATTGAAGAGACTATTGAACTGATCAGGGAGAACCTGCGTGTTACTGAATCCCTTGTGGCAAATGACATGGCTACAGAAGATTATACCTACAGATCGCTTGCTGAACTGTCTGCGGCAGAACAACAGCTTGCCGGTGCTTCCGGTAAAAGGCAGGTTGCTGCAGCATGGTTCAACTTCCTTCTTAACCGCCCGGCAGATACACCCATTGATGTTTCCATTGAACATGACAAAATGTTTTTAATTCCGGGTAGCAGCAACGGTCCGCTTTCAGTTGAAGAAAGGGAAGAGTTGCAAAAAACAGGCCTGATGATCGAGATGGCTGCTGATTATGAAAGACTTGCCATGTCTAACAGGTATCCTAAGCTGACTGCAGTAGTAGAATATGGCATACAGGGGACAAGGTACTCTTTCGGGAGAGACGATGACTTTTTACTTGCATCTCTGGTACTTAGCTGGCCATTGTTTGAGGGTTTTCAAAACAGGGCTTCAGTCCAGCAGGCCAGAATTAAACGAAATACTACCGAACTGATGCACCGTGAAACTGAAGAGATACTGAATCTGGAGATCATCAATACATGGCACGAACTTGAAGCAGCACGGAAAGCTGTCGAAGCCGCTGAATCTCGTGTAAAATCTGCAAATACGGCATTCAGAATTACTGAACGGCGGTATTCTGCCGGTCAGGCACCTCTGTTAGAGTACATTGATGCACGTACGAGCATGACAAATGCCGGTATAAATATGGCTATAAGCCGCTATGAGCTGTCTGCAAAATATGCAGAGTATGAACGTGCGGCAGCTCTTTATATATTTTACTGAATACCAGGATTTACTGTTCCGGGTTACAAGGTGATGCCTTCCATTGATTTTTCGAGCTCCCTCGCGTTTTCCAGGAATTCTTCGACTGTCATTTCCTTGAAAAACAGCATTCCGTGTGTTGACCTGATACGTGGACTATTGCTCTGGTAGAACCAGTTCTTGCCAAGAAGCAGCTGGATTGTCTTTAACTGCTCAACCCAGGTTTTCTTGGTAAGTTCGCTGAATTTACCGTCGTGCTGGTAACTTGGGAATGAGGCATCTACCTGGCTCAGGTAACAATTGGTGAAGGAGTCCTCCAGGACTGCCATTGCATTAAGTGATACCGGTACAATCACATTTGCCTCGGCCGGGTGGAATTTGTACCAGACATTCCGGTATCCCCAGATCCTCAGACCGGACAGATCCGCTTCCTTTTCCCAGAGACGCACAGCTTCTGCAATTGCCTGGAGGACTTTGTAGTGGGTGTCAGGACCGCTGCCCTCCGGGTCAAAGGCCAGGCTTATAACATTGGGATTTATTTCCTTAAGCTTTTCAAGTATCGGCTTCACATCCCTGTCTCTTTCAGGCTGGGCGGTAAATACATCGCCTGTATAGAAACCCAGCCTGAGGTGGTGAACATTCTTAACCTGTATACCGAAATGCGCCCATACCAACTCCTCTTCGAACTCCCTGATCATTCCCTTAAGCATTTGAATGTCAGGGGGATTTTTTTCGCCGTCATAGCTTCTTCTGAGGACTGCCAGGATATCATCAATCCTGTTGCGCAATTCTTCCTTGCTCCTCAGCCTGTGTATTACCACAAGCGACCTTACAATCCTGTGGGCAAGACCCCTTCTTCTCTCAAATGGCTCTCCTGAGGCAACTTTGTTGAGGAAATGGTAAACATCCTTATCCCATTTCATGCCATAGCCCATTTCAAAAAAGTCAGGATATTCAATCATCTGGATGAGACCGGTATTCAGAAACCGTTTGGTATCTTCAAGGGCATCACGGAGAAAGCTGTTTGTAACTGCCGTAAAGCCGGAGGTCAGTACGCTGAAATATGCAGAATTGCTCTCATTTCTGAGCAGCCTGTGGATATGGGGCAATATCCCGAGCATTATGTCATCGTGATGGGGGCCTGTATGGTAATATATCTCATTGTTCTCATTTTCCATCCCCTTTTTGATCTTCTCCGTTATTGAATCGATAACGCTCCTGACGGTATTGTTGTCCAGGCCGGGTATAAGCCTGCAATATTTGTCCTTTTTCAGGTCTTCCATGCTTATATGGTGCCCATAGCGGTCCAGTCGTTTGCACAGGTCAATTACAGCTCTTTCAGTTTTGTCATGGGTCCATTCACCCGACTTGTAATAAAGCTCAACTTTATCTTCAAGCATTGATGCAGCACCTGCTGTAAGATAAAACCGGGAGTTTTTGAGATTATGCAGTGCCGTGGCCGGGTAAATATTTGACCTCTCTTTTTCCAGCGCATCCTTAACAACAGGAGCTTTGGCCTCACCTGCTGCAAAGATGATCGCAGCGGCATCAGGATTTTGGGTGATTGTATTAAGACCGATAGTTATTACCAGCCTGTTTCTTGATACCTCAATACCTCCCAGGTCTCCTGCTGCGACAGCCTGCGTCTCAAAGTTTGTCGCTGTTAACCTGGTTGCTGAATGGTGATCTGAACCTCTTGTGTTGAATGCAATATGGCCATCCGGACCTATCCCGCCGAGGAAGAAGCCAATACCCCCTTTCTCCTGTACAGCTCTTTCATATTCGGTGCACCAGTCATCTATGGCGAATACGGCATCCTGCTGCAGTGCTTCAAATGCAGTCTTTGCCTCCCGGTAACGAAGAGACAGATCTACATTGTTATCGGGAAATACCTCTGAAAAGTGTTTGCCTCCCGGGAGAGGGATTTTGTCTGAATTGATAAGCAGCGCATTCTCCGGTTTTAATCCGAAACCTTTGATATAATATTCGTTTACGTAATGGTAAAAACTGTTATGCTGCGTTGAGCTGATAGGATAGAACTCATCTATCTGCACAAACTGCAGGCTGCCTAAATCGGGCTTTTTCTTTACCGCAAGTCCGTATGACCTCCTGAGTTCCTTGATTTGGGTATCTTCCCAGTTGTCGATGATTCTCCTGGTCCACTTGATAAAATATTCGGGTGTTTTACCGGTAGGAAGACTGATAACCCCACGGGGATTTTCAGATACCCACTCAAGAAAGCGGAGAGCTGTAAACAGGCCCAGCTTCGGGAAATTATCGACGGCAATGTATGGAATTCGGGTGGTAATGCTTTTGATGCCGCTGAGCTTGAAAAAAGCCTGCTCAACATTGGAAAAATCAAAGTTTTTCATAAGTGATTATTTGATTACTAAATGTATTTAGAAATTCAGGGGATGAAATTAAACATTTTCATCCGTTATATTTAATAATTTCTCTGGCTTTATTTAAAAATATGTTACCGGAACCTTTAACCGGTACTGGTTAAATATTGGGGGATTGATTACTTTTATGGAATAATATGCAATTTCAGAAATTAATGCAATCACCAATGAGATATCTGTATATCAGAACTTTTGCAATAATATTTGCAGGTGTGTTCATATTATCATGTATTAACAGGACAGCCCCTGAACATGAGGACGATACTGCCAGGGTAACCGGAGTGGTCGTGAGAAATGTGCAGCATGTGCACAAAGTACAAACCAGTGGAAGGCTGATGCCTTATGCAGAGTTGAAGTTAAGCTTTAAAACAGGAGGTATAATTGATAAAATATCAGTAAGAAATGGTCAGGATGTTAATAGAGGGGATAAAATGGCGGTTTTGGATCTGTCTGAAATACGGTCGCATCTGAGGCAAACTGAGCTTCAGTATGATAAAGCAAAGAGGGATTATGAAAGAGTAAGTAACCTTTATGATGATAATGCCGCAACACTTGAACAGTATCAGAATGCTCTGACTGCCCTTGAAATTGCAGAAACTGCCAGGTCAATTGCACAGTTCAATCTTGATCACTCTCTGATAAGGGCACCATCTGACGGAAAGGTTCTGAAATTATTTGCCGAGGAGAATGAGATTATTGCTCCGGGACACCCTGTTGTCCTTTTTGCATCATCCCGGGAGCAATGGCTTCTGAAAGTGCCGGTAACCGACAGAAGCATTGTTGACATAAATATCGGTGACAGTGCAGATGTAAGGTTTGATGCATACCCGGATGAGGTATTCAAAGCCAGCGTAGCCGAAATCGCCGGCATGGCCGATCCTTACACGGGTACTTTTGAAGTCAGTCTTGCAATTGCCGCAGGCACCAGGAGGCTTATGACAGGCTTTATCGGCAAGGCCTCAATAAGCACGGCAAGAATATCGGAGTATATCGAAATCCCCGTAGAAGCACTTGTTGAGGCCGGAGGCAGGGAAGGCATCGTTTTCAGATATTCCGACAACAGGGCTTACAGGGAGCGGATAAGAATTGAAGAAATCCTGAACGACAGGCTGCTGGTTACAGGAAACATTCAAGCGGGAGATACCATCATAAGAGAGGGTGGAGCCTTTATATCTCACGGGCAAAAGGTAATTATGCATGAACCATAAGAAATACCTGATACCGGGAGCACATTTTATGAAATATTCCAATTATGAGGATAATGACATTTTTTTAAGTTAAGTAACAATTAATATAAATGCGTATAACACGTTTTTTTTTAGACAACTATCATTTAACAATAATTGTTTTTATTCTTCTGCTTTCCGGAGGTATTTACTCTTTCGTTACCATGCCCAGGATGGAAAACCCGGCAGTTTACATTTCAGGCGGCATGGCTGTATTCATACACCCCGGTGCCGGCCCTGCCGATATGGAAAACCTTATTGCACTGCCTGTTGAAGAGGCTATAAATGAAATCGAGGACATTCGTAAGATAAACACCACACTTCGGGACGGAATAGCAACAATAAGTGTTGAATTTGAGCATGGTACAGATGCCCGCGAAAAATATAATGAATTGGTTTCAGCTATAAATGCCATTGAAGGAGATCTTCCCCAGGATCTTCATCATTACGAGGTCATGGAATTTACCAGTACCGATGTAGCAATTATGCAACTTGCAATGATTTCTGAAACTGTTGAATTCAGTGAGCTTGAAAGGATGGCTGAGGGACTGAAACGGCGGATTGAAACGATCAGCGGAATAAAGAGAGTTGAAATACATGCTGTCCCTGCCTTGCAGCTGAGGGTGTCGTTAGACATGGAAAAGATGGCTGCGATGAATATTCCTGCAGGGCAGGTGATAAATGCTGTCCAAAGTAATAACGCAAACATTCCGGGTGGTACCCTCTCAATCGGGGGACGCTCTTTCGGGGTCAGGACAAGTGGTTCCTTCGCCGACCCTGATGAACTGAAACGGACAGTTGTGGGATCATACATGGGCCGGCTGGTTTATCTTGAAAATATTGCAGATGTAAATTTTGAATATGAGGATAACGTCTACCTGGCCAGGTACATGGGGAGCCGGGCCATTTACCTCTCGGTACAGCAGAAAGAGGATATCAATATTTTCAGGATTACAGAGGAGATTGACAGGCAGATACTTGAATACAGCAGCAGGCTGGATCACAATGTACAACTTTTAAAGGTGTTTGACCAGTCTGATACTGTTGAACGCAGGATAAACGGTTTTCTTGAAAACCTTTACCAGGGAATCATCCTTGTTGGGTTAGTGGTATTCTTTGCAATTGGAATAAAATCATCGCTAATTGTTATTATGGCAATTCCACTGTCAATAGTAATAGGCCTTGGCATAGTCGATGTTTCAGGCTTTGCACTTGAGCAGGTTTCCATTGCTGCACTTGTTGTCGCACTTGGGTTACTGGTTGACAACTCCATAGTGATGGTAGAGAACATGAACCGGTACCTCAATAAAGGCTACGGGGCCAGGGAAGCATCAATTGAAGCTGTAGCGGAAATCGGCCCGCCCGTGATTTCGGCTACACTTACCACAATTCTTGCTTTTATTCCGCTGATTATGCTGCCTGATAAAGCAGGCGACTTTATCAGGAGTCTTCCTGTCACAATAATTGCAACGCTCAGTGTTTCGCTTTTTATAACTCTTACCCTGTCTCCATTCATTGCGAGCAAGATATTCCGAAAAGGAATTGCCGGTCAGAAACAGACTGCCTGGCGGGTTTTTGAACGTTTCATTAACCGTATTGTAAAGGGGCCATATCGCCGGATCCTTGAATATGTCCTCAGATGGGAGATACTCACAATGATAGGGGTGCTTTTGGTCCTGGCTGTGTCAGCCTGGGTTTTCAGGTATGTTGGCGTCAGTTTCTTCCCGAAAGCAGAAACACCCCAGATGATGATCCAGGTGGAGCTTCCTGAGGGTAGCGGTATTGAAAAGACCGACAGGGTGGCTCAATGGGTTGAAGCAATACTTGACACAATACCGCAAATAAAGCTGTATGCCACTAATATAGGCAAAGGTAATCCTCGTATATATTATAATCATTTTCCACGCCAGTATGCGAGAAATTTTGCTGAAATATATATTGAGTTGCATGAATATGATGCAAGGGAGTTTAATGAACTTGTCGAAAGAATGAGGGGGGTATTCAGGACTTACCCCGGGGCTGTGATCACCCTTCGTGAATTTGAGCAGGGTATACCAATGCAGGCTCCCGTGGTTTTATATATCACGGGAGAGCATGTGGATGTATTAAGAGATATTTCCAGGGATGTGGAGGAGATGGTTGCCGCCAAACCGGGGGCAGTGAATGTGGAAAACCTCCTGGATAAATCACAGACTGATATAAAGTTTAATATTAACAGGGAAAAGGCAGGTATGTTAGGAGTTCCTGTAAATGAGATAGACAGGACAATAAGGATGGCGATAAACGGGATTGAAATATCAAGGTTCAGGGATGCTGACGGTAAAGAATATGAGATCGTTATGAGGCTGCCAGAAGGAGATAAAATAGCTTTTGAAGATATGTCCAGGGTATATGTCTCATCGCTTGAGGGGAGCCAGATTCCTCTTAAACAGCTTACCTACATTGAATTTGTAACTGAGCCAAGCCTGATTTCAAGGTTTAATATGATGAGAAATGCTGCAATACTTGCTGATCTGCAATCAGGTTATAACCTTGACGATATTATGACCCCTTTACTTGAAGAGCTTGATAATTACCCTTTTCCGGAGGGATACGGGTATTATGTTGCTGGTGAGCTTGAAAGCCGGAGGGAGACATTCGGCGATATGGGCAGGGCTGTGATTATTACAATAATTATGATTTTTGGAGTGCTGGTTTTCCAGTTCAGGTCGTTCTCCCAGCCTCTGATCATTTTCTCGGCAATTCCACTGGCAGTTATAGGTTCTGTATGGATGCTGCTTATAACCGGGTACACTTTCAGTTTTACTGCGTTTATCGGACTGATAAGCCTTATTGGCATAGTAATCAACAACTCAATTATCCTCGTTGATTTTACCAATAAATTGAGGGAAAAAGGAAAAGATACAGAAGAAGCATTGGTTGAAGCGGGAAAAACAAGGTTTCTTCCGATCGTTCTTACATCAGTTACAACGGTTGGAGGGTTGCTGCCACTGACATTGGTGGGGGGAACTTTATGGGCACCAATGGGGTGGACGATAATTGGGGGACTGGTCGCATCCACTTTCCTGACCCTGCTGGTCGTTCCGGTACTTTACAAACTGTTCAGCAGAGATATTAAACAAACCGCGGGAAATATAAAAGTACCAGGATTTTAGCTGGCAGATAATACATGGCAAACAATTGACAAGGCCCGGTCGGGTTCACCCCGGTCATATACCTAATCACATACGTACTAATGATTATATATATTATACATATGATCAGTATTTTATAGACAATATATAAAGTATTATTTTAATAATATGACAAGATTGAATTACAAAAGTAAATATACAAATCAAATAT